>JBGORM010000010.1 GCA_041538185.1 Melioribacteraceae bacterium 4301-Me
TTGCGCATAAAAGATTATATGCACAATAACTTAGATAAGGGTTTTATAACCTCAAATTCTACCCGCCTAAACCGCCAGGCAAGCTTGATTATGTAACTTATTCAAAAGTTCCTTCGATTGATTCAAAAGTATTACTCAATTATTTCGAGTATCTGAAACAAACCAAAAAAATTTTTTTATTCTGCAATGAGACAATCACTTGCCTCAGTTAGCTTTTTATTTCTAGATGTGATAAAGAAAGTTATTGATTTTGACTTTTTCATCAAAATGAAAAAAAATAACCAGCTTGCCGAATGTTTTGACTGCTGATTAAGTTAAAAATATTATCAACTCAATTACCAACTTAAAAAATCGTGCAATTATTTCAACAGTCTATTCCTGTAGTCTAAGAATTTCTGAAGTCCATTTGATAATTTACAAAACACAAAAGCCGCAACATTTCTGCTGCGGCTTTTGAAAAGTAAAAAAGGAATTGACTTATCATTGAACTACACTATTAATTCAAATCAAATCTATCAAGCATCATTACTTTATTCCACACATCAACAAAATCTTTTACAAATTTTTCTTTATTGTCGTCGCATGCATAGAATTCGGCTACAGCGCGCAATTCGGAATTATGTCCAAATATCAAATCGACACGGGTAGCTTTCCATTTCAACTTGCCGGTCTTTCTGTCGTACCCTTCAAATTTAGTCTTAGTTTCATCTACTGCTTTCCATTCAGTGCTCATATCGAGCAAATTGACAAAGAAATCGTTGGTCAATTGTCCGGGGCGGTCTGTAAATATACCGTAATCGGAATTATCATAATTCGCATTCAAAGCGCGCAAACCTCCAATGAGTACGGTCATCTCTGGTACAGAAAGAGTAAGCAGTTGAGCTTTATCAACTAAAATATGTTCTGCACAAAATGCAACTTCTTTCTTTGCATAATTTCGAAAACCATCTGCAATAGGTTCAAGTACTTTAAATGACTCAACGTCAGTCCACTCTTGAGTTGTATCTGTTCTTCCAGGTGTAAAAGGAACTTTAATATTATAACCAGCATCCTTAGCAGCTTTTTCAACTGCAGCGCATCCGCCAAGCACAATTAAATCTGCAAGTGAAATTTTTTTACCGTCTTTTTGTGAGGAATTAAAATCGTCTTGAATTTTTTCGAGAGCACCTAATACCTTTGTCAATTGAGCTGGATTATTGGCTTCCCAATTTTTCTGTGGTTCAAGTCTTATGCGGGCTCCATTTGCCCCGCCTCTTTTATCCGAGTTTCGATAAGTTGATGCAGAAGCCCAGGCTGTAGTAACTAATTCAGAAATTGTTAATTCTGAAGAAAGAATTTTCTTTTTCAATTCTTCAATATCTTTTTCATCAACTAATTTATGATCAACAGTTGGAAGAGGGTCCTGCCAAATTAAATCTTCTTTCGGTACTTCGGGTCCAAGGTATCTTGACTTTGGGCCCATATCTCTGTGAAGAAGTTTAAACCATGCGCGAGCGAAAGCATCGGCAAAAAGTTCTGGATTTTCGTAGAACTTTTTCGAGATTTTTTCAAACTCTGGGTCAAATCTCAATGAAAGATCCGTTGTTAGCATAGAAGGCAAATGTTTCTTGTTCGGATCAAAAGGATCAGGAATTGTTGGTTCAGCATTTTTAGCTACCCATTGATATGCGCCTGCAGGACTTTTAGTCAGTTCCCATTCGTACTCGAACAAATGCTTGAAGAAGTCGTGTCCCCATTTTGTTGGTGTAGTTGTCCAAGTTACTTCTGGGCCGCCGGTAAGAGCATCGGGACCTTTGCCAGACTTATACTTATAGTTCCAGCCCATGCCTTGCTGTTCAATTTCGGCACCTTCTGGTTCAGGACCCATAAGTTTTGGATCGCCTTGACCGTGAGCTTTTCCGAAAGTATGACCACCGGCAATTAAAGCCACAGTTTCTTCCAAAGTCATTCCCATTCTTGTAAAGGTTTCTTTTATATCTTTAGCGGCTGCAACAGGATCAGGGTTACCGTTCGGTCCTTCAGGGTTCACGTAGATTAGACCCATTTGCACGTTAGCGAGTGGATTTTCCAGCTGTCTTTCTCCGGAGTAGCGTTTATCATCAGCCAGCCAGGTTGTTTCAGAGCCCCAATAGATACTTTCATCGGCTTCCCATGCATCCTCTCTACCACCGCCGAAACCGAATGTTTTAAATCCCATATCTTCCATTGCTACATTACCTGCAAGCACAAGCAGGTCCGCCCAAGAGATTTTATTGCCGTATTTTTGCTTGATAGGCCAGAGCAGGCGACGCGCTTTATCCAGATTTGCATTGTCTGGCCAGCTGTTTAAAGGTGCAAAACGTTGAAGTCCACCGCTCGCACCACCTCTGCCATCACCAATTCTATAAGTTCCAGCTGCATGCCATGACATACGAATAAATAAAGGTCCATAATGACCAAAATCTGCAGGCCACCAATCCTGCGATTGGGTCATTAATTTCCGAAGGTCTTTTTTAAGCTCGTAATAATTGAGACTATTAAACGCTTCTTTGTAATTGAAGTCTTTATCCATTGGATTGGATAAAGATGAATTCTGCCTCAGAATATTGAGTCTGAGACGATTGGGCCACCAGTCATGGCTTGTCATACCAACCTTGCCCATAGAAGATGAATGTGGGAATGGGCATTTGCCGTTATTATTTGAATTATTACTCATGTTGACTCCTTTTTTCAATTAAATAAATAATATTAATCCACAATAAATTATGTTATAAGAAAATTATCGCTGGCCACTTATAAATTATAAAGGGAGTGATATTTTTCAACAAACTAAAGTATTAACAAAAAATCCGTTTGCTATAGCTGTTAATTTTTCCAAAAACAAGATCGTGCAAGCAATTCTATAAGTCAAATCGAGTGTGTTTATAACAGGATAAGCCATATCTATAATTAAGCAGTAGATTTGTACACAATAACAATATATATATATGTACACGAAGAAAGTTTATAAGTGAAAACAAAATACAAACCAGATGTTGCGTAAATAAGCTACTTTTTTCTTCTATTAAAAGGATATTTTTTTGTTGAAATTTCTTTATCACTTTCTGACTTTTTAATTCTTTCCTCTGCTGAGACCGCAAACACAAACCTCCCCTTTAAAACACATCCTGTCCTGCCGGGAATGCAATCCTTTTTTAATCTAATACAATAGCCTTTTTCAGTATCTATGAACTGACACGAAAATGAACCCATACTTTTCCTTAATTGATTTAAAATCACTTCTTTAGCTTATGAATATAAACCATAGTCAATACTATGTAAAGTTTATTTTCTCTTCTACAAGTTACAATTTTTATTCTTTTTATAAATTATTTCGTGCGAATAAAATTAGTTATTACTCCTCAGTATTGCAGATTTTGTATTTTTAAAAAATAAAATAACAAATTAAGGAGGGAAAAATGGAATATACACATTTAGGCAGAACTGGATTAAAAGTAAGTCGACTTTGCTTAGGCACCATGAATTTTGGACCGTATACAAGTGAAAGCGATAGTTTTAGGATTATGAATCGTGCTTTAGAATTAGGAATAAACTTTTTTGATACAGCTAATGTTTACGGCGGAGAAAAGGGGGTTGGGGCAACCGAACAAATTATAGGCAAATGGTTATTAGAAGATAAAAGTAGACGCCATAAAATTGTACTTGCTACAAAAGTATATGGTAAAACGGGTGAAGGGCCAAATGACTCAAAACTATCAGCATATCACATACGAAAAGCATGTGAAGACAGTTTAAAGCGACTTCAAACAGATCATATTGACCTTTATCAAATGCACCATATTGATCGTGAAACCCCGTGGGAAGAAATTTTCCAAGCTATGGAACAACTTGTTAGAGAAGGAAAAATTATTTATGTGGGTAGCTCAAATTTTGCAGCTTGGAATTTAGCCGAAGCATTTTACAAAGCAAAGGAGAGAAATTTCCTTGGCATTGTTTCTGAGCAAAGTATTTACAACTTGAGAAATCGTAATATTGAACTCGAGGTGATACCTGCATGTAAAGCCTTTGGCATAGGTTTAATTCCTTGGAGCCCGTTAGGAGGAGGAATATTGTGCGGTGTGTTAAAAGAAATTAAGGAAGGCAGAAGAACAAGGGAACCATTACAAAAATCAGTTGAAAAATTACGCCCACAAATCGAGGCGTATGAAAAATTATGTAAAGAAATTGGGAACGAGCCTTCCAGTGTTGCACTTGCTTGGGTTTTAAGCAACCCAGTTGTTACAGCGCCAATTATAGGACCAAGAACACTTGAGCAGCTTGAAGAAAATGTAAAATCACTTGAACTAAAATTAAGTGATGATGTTCTAAAAAAATTAGATGAGATTTGGCCTGGTCCTGGCAATCAAGCTCCAGAAGCATATGCCTGGTAAAATAAAACTTCAAAAATCATAAAGACAAAAAAAATTGACACCACAGCTATTAATTGTTTAACAAAAATATTTATTAAGTGAAGCGAGGAAAAAATGGATTACGTTGAAAATCCAAAAGAATATTATCCACCTATGCATTCAGCTGAGCATATATTAAACGGTACAATGGATAAAATTTTTAAGTGCGGCAGAGCATTTAGTGCACACATAGAAAGAAAAAAGTCTAAATGTGATTATCGTTTCAACAGAAATTTAACTGAAGAGGAAAAATCTATTATTGAAGAAAAAGTCAATTCAGTCATTAAAGCTGATATGCCAATTTATGAAGAATTTATGGAAAGATCTGAAGCTGAAAAAATTTTTAACTTATCAAGATTGCCGGATTCAGCTGGCGAAACTCTTCGAATAATAAAAATTGGTAATTACGATGCTTGTCCATGTAGTGGCAAACATGTCCATTCAACAAAAGAAATAGGCAGTTTTAAAATAATATCGACAAGCTATGAAAATGGGGTTTTAAGAATTCGTTTTAAAATAGGAGAAAAATGAAAACCCCGTACAAACAAATTTCACTAAAGAATAAAGAAACTTGCCCAGTGGACTTAAGGTTATAATTTACAACTAATTTCTTTGCTTTGAGTTAACTTTCGACTGTTATCATTAAGAGCATTATAACAGTTTAATAATTTTTAGAAATTTTGTTCTTATAAAAGATTAAAGGTAACGGTTAAACCCGCCATAACTATAGCTACCATACTCATAAGTTTAATTAATATATTCAAGCTGGGTCCAGAAGTATCTTTAAATGGGTCGCCTACAGTATCACCAATAATAGTAGCTTTATGGCTTTCCGAGCCTTTACCGCCGAAGAAGCCTTCCTCGACATATTTTTTAGCGTTATCCCATGCCCCGCCCGAATTAGCCATAAAAATTGCGAGTACAAATCCAGCACCCAAGCCGCCGACTAATAAACCCATTACAGCAGCTACTCCCAAAAGTATTCCTATTATAATAGGTGTTAAAATTGCAATAAGCGAGGGTAATATCATTTCAGATTGAGCGCCTTTAGTAGAAATTTCAACGCACTTTGCATAATCAGGTTCAGCTTTTCCTTCTAAGATGCCTTCTATTTCTCTAAATTGACGGCGCACCTCGTCAACCATCTTTGCAGCTGCTCTTCCAACTGCATTCATAGTAAGTCCACAAAAAATAAAAGCCATCATAGAACCGATAAAAATTCCTATCAGCACTTTCGGGTTCATCAAATTCACTTGATAGTAATTCATAAAGTCGTACAGCTTAGCATTTTTAACTTCTAAAGACACACCATCAGCAAGTTTAATAACAGTTTGACCAATTCTTAGCAATGCAATTTTAATCTCTTCCACATAAGAAGCTAATAAAGCTAAAGCTGTTAAAGCAGCAGATCCAATTGCAAATCCCTTGCCTGTTGCGGCAGTGGTATTACCCAATGAATCGAGCGCGTCCGTTCTTCTTCTAACTTCTTTACCTAAACCACTCATTTCAGCATTGCCTCCCGCGTTATCTGCAATTGGTCCATAAGCATCTGTTGCAAGAGTTATTCCCAAAGTAGAAAGCATTCCAACTGCTGCAATACCAATTCCGTATAACCCCATTCCCATGTTATTTAAATTAAAGCCCGCCGCAAACAGAAAGGCCAAAATAATTCCAACAGTAACAGCAAGAACAGGTATTGCTGTGGATATCATTCCTACTCCAAGTCCCGAAATTATTACAGTAGCAGGACCAGTCTTAGCATTTTGAGCGATAAACTGAGTTGGTCTATAAGACTGGGAGGTAAAGTATTCAGTTGCTTTACCAATAACAATGCCTGTTAACAAACCGACAACAATTGCTGCCCAAATACCCCACGCATTATCGAATCCCAATAAGTTAACAATAACAGCTGAAAAAATAATTATAAGGACAGAACTTAAATTTATTCCACGCGAAAGAGCTTTAAGCAAATCTTTTTGAGTAGCTTCTTCTTTTGTTCTAACGAAAAATATTCCCAGTATTGATAAAGCAATACCAATAGCAGCAATCAACATTGGAGCAATAACAGCCTTAAATTGAAGGTCTGGAGTATCAACAAAAGCTGAGGCACCGAGTGCCGAAGTAGCTAAAATTGAGCCACAATATGATTCGTAAAGGTCGGCACCCATTCCCGCAACATCACCGACATTATCACCAACATTATCTGCAATAGTAGCTGGATTGCGCGGGTCATCTTCGGGTATACCTCGTTCAACTTTGCCCACTAAATCTGCACCAACATCAGCAGCTTTAGTAAATATTCCACCCCCCACTCTTGCAAACAAAGCTTGTGTAGAGGCTCCCATACCAAAAGTCAGCATTGTAGTTGTAATTATCACAAGATTTTGACCATTTGTAAGTGAGGAGGGGTAAAATAAATTTAATATTATGAACCAAATTGAAATATCTAATAAACCGAGTCCAACGACAACCAACCCCATAACTGCGCCGCTTCTGAATGCCACTTTTAATCCTCGATTTAATGAATCCTTTGCGGCGTTTGCTGTTCTTGCCGAAGCATAGGTAGCTGTCTTCATTCCAAAAAAGCCTGCTAATCCTGAGAAAAAGCCGCCAGTCAAAAATGCAAATGGAACCCAACGATTTTGAATTCCAAAGCCATAAGCAAGAATAGAAAAAATTACTGTTATTCCAATAAAGAACATTCCAACTACTTTATATTGTTGCTTCAAGTATGCCATTGCTCCTTTACGTACATAGAGAGCAATACTCTTCATTTTTTCCGTTCCTTCATCCTCTTTCATTATCTGCTTGAAAAAAATCCAAGCAAATGTTAGAGCTGTTATTGATGCTAAGGGAACTATAAAAAAAAGACTACTGAACATTAACATTCTCCTGATTAAAAATTAGTTAAACAGTAATTCTGTTAAGCTGTTATTTGAAACCTACAACTAAGGCCGACCTCCACCAGTCATGGTACTTATCCTCTAAGGTTTGTTCATCTGGGAATGGATAATACAGGTAAGATTCTTTATTACCTACAAAAAATCCATTTTTGCAAGTTCTATAAAGCAAATCTCCTTGAAAGTATCTTATCACAGTCTTTGTAGGTTTGTTCTCCTCTTCAATTAATCCTATTAAACAATCTCTTAGATGCTCTATATTAGGATAAGGAAGATTATCAACTGGTGCATCTAATGGATAATCACCAAGACCATTTAGTATTAACTCAACAAAAACTAATTTAGGAACCGATACTGGTTGACTTCTATCCGTAACAAAATTCAAGAAATCAATGGGTGCTAATCTACTTGCAATTCGTGGGGTAACAGGACAAAGCTCTTGATATAAATGTAATCTTGATTCTTTCTCTGGTTTATATTCTGCTTTTTCTAATTTCAGCACTTTGCCGTCATCTGTTACCAAATAGAAATCTTTAAGCGATTTTATTGGAAGCTTTTCAAGTACCTGATATATTGAAAGATAAACTGAACACTTAGGTTTTCCATCGGCATGAGGAGTAACTCTCTGTTCAATTAATGATAAGGGAAAATTTTCAGTGACTTGTTCAATATCCACCTCAAAAAACATTGCTTGTCCACGTGTACGTTTCTTTGTCCCTACAGCTAAATACTTTCCAAAATCCTCCGGCGGCAACATAGAAGCTATTAAAGATTCCGGCATTAAAGAGAAATATAAATACCGTTCCATATTTACTCTCTTATTAAATAAGCAAAAATTGTTACCTCAAATATATTAAAAAATTAGAGATGAATTTATCTTTTTAAGATTAACCATATTTTGTAGAAAAATTTTTTGTCAGCTGTAAGACAAGTTCAGCAGGCAAGGTTCACTTAGTTTTACTTTTTACCATGAACTTTTTAGGACTAAGAAATATTCTCGAATGAAGTTCTTTGTTCAAAGTAAAAAATGAATCCGGATTTTGTGAAGAATGGATAATTATTTGAGAGTTGTCTTCCGGCGAAGTTTTATACGCATCAACAGTTATTTTTGATGTATCACTCATATTGATAATTAATTTGTAGACGGGAGCTTGAGATTTTTGGGGCATAAAATTGTCGTTAAAGTCAGTTGAAGTTATTCTTTCCAAATTATTTAGCAATTGTTCAGTTGTAGCTGAATCAGTTAATTGACTTCCAATTTTCCATCTTGAGCCTGAACGAACGAGTACAAAAGAACTATCTGCCGGGTATTGATATGTAAGCTTTACCCATTTTGTTTTATTGCTTTCAATAATATTGGAATTACGAAAATCGTTTACCGATTTGTTAAAACTTATTGAAAGAAAACCTTCTGTTTGATAAACATCGGCATCGTTAAATAATCTTACGTATGTAAAAATAGAATTCGGCTGCTGATAGGAAAATCTTCCGATTACAATATCTAAGGCGGGTTTATCATTTTCGTATGCCTGCACACGAATTCCGGTAGAATCGACTTGGTAATCGTGCCATTTGCTCTTGTCTCTTGCTGAAAGCGAAACCGGTTTAATTTTAGATAGTTCGTTCAACAAATTCACAACTTTTTCTTTTGGCACTGCAGCATATTTATTATCGGCTATTTTAACTTTCCATTTATTTGAATCTTTCGATAAGTAAATTGTTTTATTCTTTTTATCTTTTGGATAGATTACAATTTTATTCACTTTAGCCGTATCTAAAGAAACTAGCTCTCGTCTAAATGTTCTTTCTTCTCCGCTGTTGAAAAATAACAGATAAATTACTACAAGAAGTAAAACAACAAATAAAGCAAAGAGATTTTTTGTGCTCAATTTATTAAACATAATTTTCAGAGATGAGTTTATTTTTCTTTTTCAAATTCATTTGGTAACGAAAAATTCCATAGCCAATAACCAAGAAAATTGGAATTAAGAAATTTAGGTATTTCAAAAGAGTTTTAGTGCTATCTTCAAGCGATGGATCGATTGGGCGCGCTGTAACACCTTTAGTTCTAAGCTGTACCAATCCAGTATCGTCGCTCAACCAATCGATAGCATTAGATACAAAGTTCACATTGTCAGGTTCTAACTGCTGGGCATTTTGTCCAGAACCATTAATTATAAACTGTCCACTGCCAATAACAACAAGCTTAGAATTTTTATTGCCCGCCAATTTCCCTTCCGCTATTGCAGCAACTGGCAATGAACCCATAGTAAAATCTGCAGATGACCAACTTCTTGCAGCATTAAAATAGACCGGAGGTTTCTCTGTGCCAGATTTTTTGGATGAAAAAGCAATCGGTGTAATTTTAATCGATGTATCCAGAGAATTAAACTTCAATGGGCTTGCAAAAATCAACATAACTGATTCCAAGCCTTCGGTTATCGGATTTTTTGCAAAACTATTTATAACTGGCAAATAAGGAAATTTAACAGGCGTTTGAAATATAAACATCCCCTGCTGCTGTTTAACCATCACCGTACTACAATTGGCATCAATCAAAAAATTTTTATCTACTTCAATTCCCTTTTTCTTCAGCCAATCGCCAAAATTGCTTTTTACTTGATTTCCCATTGCAGTGCTCATATTTGCATCAACTGCACTGTACGCTACTAATATATTTCCTCCGCGAGCTAGAAAATTATCTAACACAGTGAATTGACCTTCAGTAAGAGAATCTTTTGGACTAATAATAACAAGAGTTTTGAACTTTTCTGGAATTGTAGAATCAGCTTTAATTTTTACGCTGTCAATATTGTAAAGGATATCGAGTTGTTCTTTCAGCTGGGGCATTTCATTAATTGATGGTTCGCCGTTACCCGTTAAAAAACCAATCCAAGGTTTATTCTTAACAGTTAATTTTTTGATAGTAGTCGAAAGGTCATATTCCATTGCGGCGCCTGGCTGAATAAAAGGAATTACTTCCTGTTTATCTCCCATTTGTACGACTGTGCCAAGATACGCCCTTTGTTGTTTTATTTGGTCGCGTTCACGCACGTTAATCATTATTGGACGAATACCTGCCTGCTGTGCTTTTATTTCGCTTTCTTGAGTTTCATTAGGATTAACGAACTCATAGACAATCATATTGCCAGACTTATTAGCATACTCAACAAGCAAGTCTCTAAAATCTTGACGAACCTGTGCTATGTTCGGGGGTAAATTTTCGGAAAAATAAGCTGTAACGGTAATAGGGTCATGCAGATTTTTTAATATATTCTTTGTTGCATCACTAAGACTGTACCTTTTATCCTCGGTAAAATCCAATCTTACAAAAAATTTCGAAGCGATAATATTCAAGAGAATGAGGACACCAAAAATTAAGAGAAGCGTAATTCTAACTTTCTTTTTAGTCAGCATGGTTTATTCTACTATATTTCTTCTCGACAAAATTGATTCGGTTAAGATGAGTCCGCCTAAAGTAATTGATAAGAAATAAATCAAATCTTTCGTATCGATAACCCCGCGTGAAATTGAATCGTAATGAGTAGATAAGCTCAAATAACTCAGTAATTGACCAAAGCTGCCAGTAAAATTGTTTGAAAGCACATCAAAGATAATAATGAAAAAAACACCGATGAATAACGATAGCAAAAACGAGACAATTTGGTTGTTGGTGATGCTCGAAGCAAATAATCCAATACTTACAAGTGCCATGCTCATAAATATCATGCCCAAGTAACCGCACCATACGGCTCCGTGGTCAATTGGACCGATGGACCAAACAGTAATATAGTAAGGCAATGTAAAAGCAAGTGTTATTATTATAAGCAGCAGAGTAGCAAAAAATTTGCCTAAAACTACCTGCCAGTCTGTTACAGATTTTGTAAGAAGCAACTCAATGGTGCCGGTCTTTTTCTCTTCGGCTATCATCCTCATTGTAATTGCGGGTATGAAAAAGAATAGAGTCCAATATGCAATTGAGAAAAACGGCTGCAAAGATGCTTGTCCCGTAAAAAAAATATCCGAACCATAAAGCCACGTAAAGAACCCACTGATTCCTAAGAAAACAATAATAAGTATGTAGGCAATTAAAGAATCGAAGAAAGCATTTAATTCTCTTTTAGTAATAACAAGCACTTGTCTCATTTTACTTATTTGGTTGTTAGTTCTCTAAAAACATCTTCCAATTTGGTTTCTATAGGTGTCATTTCAGTTAACACCCAGTTATTTTTAACGCACATTTCAAAAATTGGTTTTCTCGACGATGATTCATTTTTACTGTTGATGATAAATGTATTTTGTGAATCCTGAACGGGGTCGACCATAGCAACCGAGTCAAGATTTTTCAATGCTAAAATTATCTCATCTCTCGATGGAGCTTCTGAAATTTGCACTCGAAGCACTTCCTGGCCTTGAGCTTGTCTTCTTAAAACATCCGCAGTTCCATCGGCAACAATATGACCTTTATTAATGATTAAGATTCTATCACAAGTAGCCTCAACTTCTGACAGAATATGAGTGCTAAGAATAACTGTTTTTTCTCTTCCAAGCTCTTTAATTAATTTTCTTATTTCAACAATTTGATTTGGGTCGAGACCCGTTGTAGGTTCATCTAGTATTAAAATTTCCGGGTCGTGAATCATTGCCTGGGCAAGTCCTACTCTTTGTCTATACCCTTTGGAAAGCTCACCAATCTTTTTATGCTTTTCGTCGTTAAGACCCGTAGTGCGCACCATTTTAATAATTCTTTCCTGAATTTGATTTCGTGGCACACCTTGAAGTTCTGCCACAAATCTCAGATAATCAATCACCGGCATATCGTAATAAAGCGGGTTATTTTCGGGGAGATACCCAATTTTCTTTTTCAAGGTGTCATACTTTTCCAATATTGATTCGCCATTAATTTTAACGTCGCCATCAGAAGGAGCCATGTAACATGTGATAATTTTCATTGTAGTAGTTTTGCCTGCACCGTTTGGACCGAGAAATCCAAGAATTTCACCGGTTTTTACTTCAAATGAGATGTTATCGATAGCACGTTGTGTGCCGTATTTTTTGGTGAGATTTTCTACAATAATACTCATGAGAGACTTTTACTGTAAATCTTTTTCCATGAATTTACAAAATTAATGTTCTTTAAAAATTGCACTGCTAAAAAAGTTCCGTATTGGAAAAAATTTTTTTTATTTTTTGAAAAAATTTAGTCTGTCAAATGCCAAATATGGTTTTGTAGCAGTGTTTTCTTCCAAAGCTAAATAGCTCCGTCATTAAGCACTTGTAATACAAATTTTCATCTGTATTGCGTTTAGCCTCGAAAAAAAATCAGAATTACTTATTGTATTTTTATTTGTTCTAAATCAAATCTGCATACTGACCATTTATTAACATACACAACATTTGAGGATTGAGCTTGATTTGCATACCTCTTTTACCAGCACTTATAAAAATATTTTCATGAAGTTGTGCTGATTCATCAATAAAAGTAGGATAATTTTTTTTCATTCCAATTGGTGAACAGCCGCCTCTAATATAGCCTGTTAACGGCTGAAGTTCTTTTACTTTTATCATTTCAATTTTCTTGCTTTTTGAAGCTATAGCTGCTTTTTTGAGATTCAATTCATAATTGCCAGGAATAACAAAAACAAATATTTCGTTTTTTTCATTCCTGGTCACAAGAGTTTTAAAGACTGTTTCCAGCTCGGCATTTATTTTAGCTGCAACTGATACCGCATCGAGTTCATCTTCGGAAAATTCATATTCAATAGTTGAAAAGTGAATACCATTTGATTCGAGAATACGGACGGCGTTGGTTTTCATTAGTCTTAGGTTAATACTCTTTAGAAATTTATATTAAAGCAATAAAGACAAACTATCCAACCTTGGCAAGAATATAATCTGCCAAAATCCTACCTGTTTCTTTCAGCTCAAAATCTTTTGCATCTTCCTCATTTGTAATCACCTCATTCTTATTTTTTAACTTAAGCTCGGCTTGGTTTTGATTTTTTTGGTCGAGTTCTTTTTTCTTTTCTTCCATTTTTTGTTTTTCAATTCTTCTTACCTGTTCATTTAGCGACCAAACTTTTTTATTTCTCATTTCCTTAGATTCATTAATATCTTCCAGCATGCTTAAATATTCTGGGTCATTTTTAATTCGTTCATTATGTTTCTTAATTAAAGAAGGAACATATTTTTGAATATCACCATACTTAGTAAATAAAGTTGATTGGATTTGATCCCATGGCAATGCGCTGGGTTGAGAGCTTTCACCAAATTCTGTTGAATCGTAGTTTGAAGGAAAAATGATGTCGGGTTTAACACCTTTAAGTTGAGTACTACTGCCTGTAATTCTGTAAAACTTTGCGATTGTCAATTTAACTTCGCCGGTTTTTCCATCGGAAGTGGGGAGGAACCTGGAAAGGTCAATTACATTTTGTACAGTGCCTTTTCCATAAGTGTTGCTGCCAATAATTAATCCTCTTCCATAATCTTGTATTGCGCCGCTAAAAATTTCAGATGCTGATGCACTAAATCGGTTGACAAGGACAGCCAGTGGTCCATCATAAAAGATAGAAGGGTCCGGGTCTTTATCGACCTCAATACCGCCTGCAGAATTTTTCACTTGAACTACAGGACCTTCTTTAATAAAAAGTCCAGTTAGTTGAATTGCTTCTTGTAAAGAACCTCCTCCATTATTTCTAAGGTCGATAATAACACCATTTACATTTTCTTTTTTAAAATCTTCAAGGATTTTCTTTACATCAGTTGTAGTACTTTTATAATCCTTAATTCCTTTTTGAGCGGCTGCAAAGTCACTGTAAAAAGAAGGAAGTTTAATTACGCCAATTTTAAATATGCTGCCGTTGTTTTTTACATTAATAATTTCACTTTTGGCTGCTTGTTCTTCTAATTTAATTTTATCGCGCACTAATGTAATTTCTTTAGGAATTGCATTTATACCGTCTTCTTTTTTAAGAATGCTTAGACGAACAACAGTTCCTTTTTTACCGCGTATTAGTTGAATTGCATCGTCTAATCTCCAGCCAATTATATCTACCATTTCTCCATCTTTTCCTTGAGCAACACCAATTATTTTATCACCTTCGTGAAGGAGGTTACTTTTAGCTGCAGGTCCCCCTGCAATTATACTAGCTACAACAGTATAATCGCCATCGGTTCTTAACGAGGCACCAATTCCTTCAAGTGAAAGACTCATTTGTATAGCAAAATTATCTGATGTTATAGGAGAAAAATAATCTGTGTGTGGATCATAAACTTCTGTGTATGAATTCATGTATAACTGAAAGACGTCTTCGGGCTCATATTGTAAAATAATTTTATAGTAATTGTTGTACCTTTTAGTTAAAACGTCAACAACTCCATTCCAATCTTTTCCGGACAGGATTAAGTTCAAGGCATCGTTTTTTAGCCGCAGTCGCCATAGTTCGTTTAACTCTAAGGAATCAGCCGCCCAATCAGCATTTTTCCTATCTGGTTGAAAGTATTCATCTTTCGTAAAATCAAATTGCTTTTTAAGTAATTGGTTAATGTATTTTACTCTTTCGCCCAGCCTCTTTTTAAAAGTGTTGAAAATTTCAAAAGCAGGATAAAGATTTCCAATTTTTAAGTTGTCATCAAAATTATATTTATACTTATTGAATTTCTCAATATCTGCTTTAAGAAAGTACAATTTATTATTGTCTAAAGCATTAAGGTAATTTTCATAAATCACAGCAGAAATTGAATCGTTCAGGTTTAATTTTCTATAATGATAGTTTGTTAAAAGATTAGTGATTATTTGGTCTTTCCTGGATAAAAGTTCATTAGGGTAAAGAACTTTATTCGTATCTATTGTATGATCTTTTGCAATTACTGCTTCAGGGTTCTGTGCCTTACAACTTAAAACAACTATCGAAAAGAATATTATAAAAAGTAATCGTTTCATAAGCATCCCAATTTTAATTTTTTTTCTGTCTATTACTGTAAAACTCACTATTTGTTTCATAATCTAAATTTAGGTTTGTGCAAAGATATTAAAAGTTAACTTTAGTTCAAGGATAAACGGAAGAAATGAAAGAACTAAAATGAGCGTTTTATGACATAAAATTCAGAATCATTTTGGTTAAAACAATTTTTTTAAAGCTAATAGGAAATAAAAGATGTTTACTTGTTTATTCCAAAGGGTGTATATGCAATCTTATTTTTCCTAACTTGGTCGAAAAGTTCAATATTAGTTTTTTTTCTTTCCTGCAATTGATGATACAAATGGTACTGAACAGCTATATGATTAAGGGATTTAATTTTTAGTCCTTTTAATTCCAGCCTGAATTGCACATCTGTATCTTCGCCAATGGAAGGTTCTTGGTATCTTTCATCAAAACCATTTATAAGCAGCATATCATCTTTAAATAAGGAAAAATTACATCCTAATAAACCTCTTTGCTTTTTATTAAATGCTCTTCTAAAAAAGTTTGATTTGAAATAAAAACCTTTCTCTACGTAATTTGATTCCCCAAGTAACCCATCTTTTACAACTTTGTAAAAATTTTTTTCTAACCAGCCATTTTTTACTTTGTCCTCAGTAAGTGACAATGTTATTTTCTCTGACAAGTTAACCCTTCTGCCCGTTAAGCAAATTCCTTTTGATGCGTACTTAATATGTTCTTCAACAAAGTGCGAATGGGGGATACAATCACCATCAATAAATATCAAATAATTACTCTGAGTAGATGCAATTGCTTCATTCAAGATTTTATTTTTTCTAAATCCCTTGTCTTCGTGCCAGACGTGAGAAATAGAAAAAGAGTAGTTTAATGCTATTTTGTCTAATTCATCGACAAACTCTTTATTAGATCCATCATCAGCAATTACCACTTCAAAATTTTTCTCGGTTTGATTTTCAAAACCTGCTAAAACCAGTTTAAGGTAATCCATTCTATTGTAAACAGATATTATTAATGCTGTCTTAAACATTTAGCTAAACAATTTTTAGTCGTAATTCAGTTATTATGTTCTTTAATTTCTCTGGAATTTGGTTGCATTTTACAAAATAATTATTCAATTCTCTTCTCAATGGGTATTCTTTTCTAAGCAAATCAAAATATTTTGCTCTTTCTTCTAATGGCAAATTTAATGAAGCTTTTAATTTTGAGCTGTCATTTTCAATGTTGTATGCATGTTCAAAAATTACTTTTAGAGCAGAAAAAAGTTGGCTATCATCTATTTGTTGTGATAAATTTTGTTTATCAAGATCAATTACGTTGTTATAAATTGGTGAGTATGGCGGTTCCCATTTTGGTTTTTCGTTCAGAAATTCACAAAGTTTTTCATAAATCATAACTGTACCGTTTACTTTACCCTCGTAAGAATAACCAGCAATATGCGGCGTAGCAATTGTTACCAAATTAAGTAACTCGTAATTGATTGCGGGCTCATTTTCCCACACATCAAATACTGTAAAAATATCATTTTGTTTCTTTAATCTTTTTAATAATGCAATATTGTCTACAACCGCACCTCTTGATGTGTTGATTAACATGCTTCCTTTTTTTATCAAACTAATATTTTTTTCGTTGAGTAAATGAAAAGTCTTATCAACGCCAGATTCGTTAAGCGGTACATGTAAAGTAATTACATCTGCAGAAAGAGCACTTTGTAAGTCTGTATATTTTTTGTCTCCAGTTTTTCTTTGAAGAGGGGGGTCATTCAAAATTGTTTTTAGACCAAGAACCTCAGAAATCTTTTTTACTTTACTCCCAATATTACCTACCCCAATAATACCGATAGATTTATTTTTTAACGTAATGTTATTTTGACTGTAAACCCTCCAAATTGCAGTAAAAACATACTCAGTTACAGCATACGAATTGCATCCGGCAGCATCAGTAAAAGCAATTTCCTTTTGAGATAAGTAATCTTTATCAATATGGTCGGTGCCAATGGTTGCAGTTCCCACAAACCTTACTTTTGTACCTTTTAGTAAGTCTTTATCTACTTTAGTTACTGAACGGACAATTAAAATGTCAGCATCTTTAAGTATATCATTAGTAATTTTTCTTCCGTTGACAAGAACAACATCACCAAATTGACTGAAAGCTTTTTTACCAAAAGCAATATTTTCATCAATAACAATTTTCATGCAATTATTAAAATTTTCTTGATAAATAAAATTACAAAAGTTGGCTTAATATTAACCCATTCCACGAAAGAATATATCTTTTTATGGCAAATTCCCCAAAATTTGCATAAATGAAGCAACAAAGCCAAAAGGATAAAGTAACTTTTGTTTGCACAAACGGATTAATATCCAAAATTCATTATTATCATGGTAAAGCATAATTAAGATTAGTCAGCGGCAAAAGTTTTTATGTGTTAATATACTTTTTCATATTTCACTGTTTAAGAATTAACAAAGAAATTGCAATAAGTATTAGGTGCTAACGATTCAATAATTTTTATACTTAATCTACTTTTTGCTATTTTGATACTACAAAACAAATTTTACTTTTTCGGGTAACAGTGAAACTTCCAACTTTAAAATATAGTCGAAGACTAAGCGCCACAGATTACATCTACAACTTTTTAGCTACAATCTCAGGGTTAACTTTATTCAGTATTGAATTTATCAAGCAGGCGGTTGTACCGCCATTTGAAGTTGAACAAATTAAAAAGCACATGGACGAGTTGGGAGTTAAAACACTACCGATTGTATCTGTAACAGGATTAATAATTGGTTTAGTCTTAGCTATGCAAAGTTATCCTGTACTTGCAAGATTTGGTGCGACAGATTTTTTACCTGGCATGGTAGCATTGTCGGTTGTAAGAGAATTAGCTCCTGTTATAACGGCTTTAATATTTGCTGGAAGAGTTAGTTCAGGCATAGGAGCTGAACTTGGTTCGATGAGAGTTACTGAACAAATTGATGCAATGGAGGTTTCTGCGGTTAATCCATTTAAGTTTCTTGTCGTCACTAGGGTAATTGCAACTACAATGATTTTGCCTTTACTTACAATATATGTAATAGTCATTGCCATATTAGGAGGGTATATTGCAGTTATAATTACAGAAAGCATGACTTTCGAATATTATAAAAATGCGGTAATTACATCTATTGAATTTGGTGACTTCATTCCAGGCGTTGCAAAAACTTTTGTTTTCGGTTATATAGTAGGTATAGTTGGTGCTTACAAAGGTTTTACTGCCGAGGGTGGAACAGAAGGAGTTGGAAAAGCGTCAACCACGTCAGTAGTAATTTCTTCTTTGCTAATTTTAATTTTCGATATGGTATTAGTTAAAATAACTTTATGGCTATGGCCGACGTTAGGGTAGTAAAAATAAAAGACCTAACAAAAAGCTTTGATAGACGTACCGTTCTTTCCAAAATTTCATTTGACGTCTATAAAGCTGAAAATCTAATTGTATTCGGCAGAAGCGGAAGCGGTAAAAGTGTTTTGTTAAAATGTATTATTGGATTATTAAAACCTGATGATGGCGAAATTTACATTAACGACGAGAACATTCTATCTCTTAATACAAAAGAATTAAACAATCTTAGGAAAAACATTGGCTTTTTATTTCAAAGTTCTGCTTTATATGATTCAATGTCAGTAAAAGAAAATTTAATGTTCCCATTAAAACGACACTTTAAAATGGAACAATCTGAAATTAATGACAAAATTATGCACACTTTAGAACTCGTTTCTCTTCAAGATGCAATCAACAAAATGCCTTCAGAACTTTCTGGCGGAATGAGGAAACGAGTGGGATTGGCAAGAGCGATAATCACAGACCCTCAATTAATGCTTTATGATGAACCAACTACTGGATTAGACCCTATAACAACAAAAGAGATAAGTGAATTAATACTCGAACTACAAACAAAATTACAAATGACTTCAATTGTAGTTACTCACGACTTAATTTGTGCGGAAATAATTGCAGACAGAGCTATTTTTTTGAAAGATTCTATTCTTGCCTATGAAGGTAAAATTAATGAACTAATAAATTCCGATGACCCCTTTCTAAAAAATTTTTTCAGTCACCGGATACAAACGTAAAACGATTTTATATATTAAAGATTTTGACAGGAGGTCAAAATGTTTAAAAGTTTAGAAGGTGCTCGCTTAGGCTTATTTATCTTTATTGGAACCATAATTCTAATTATAGTAATATTTTTAGTAGGAAGTAAAGAATCTCTTTTTGTTAAAACAATTGAAATCAAAGCCTACTTTGATCGAATTGAGGGATTAAAGCCAGGTGCACCAGTCAGACTAAGCGGCTACGATATTGGAAGTGTAAGCAGTATCTCACTTGCTGATGTTAAAACTGGACAGGTAGAAGTTCACATGAGAATTAAACAAGACTTAATAAAATTCATTCGACTTGATAGTCAAGCTTCGATTGAAACAGAAGGCTTAGTCGGTAAAAAAATAGTCTCTATTACTCCAGGTTCAGTAGATTTACCAATAATTGAAGACGGCGGAACATTAAAGACAAAAACACCAATAAATATTTCTGAAATAGTTGAAGAAACAAAATCAGTAATGGCAAATTTACAGAACATTACAAAAGACTTTGCAGATATTGTAAACAAAGTTAACGTAGGTGAAGGAACTATAGGCAAGCTAATAAACGATGATCAACTTTATTATGCGACAGTAAAAATTACTAACACGGCAGATAAAAGTCTTGATAGCATGACACTACGATTAAGCGAAATATCGAACTTTATAATTGGTATTGGTGGCAGTGTAAAAGGAATTTTATCTAATGTAGATAGTGCAGTTGCAGATGTAAAAAATTTAACTGATAAAATTAATCGCGGACAAGGAATGATAGGCGCACTCATATCTGACAAAAAAATGTATGATTCACTTAAAACTATAGTTAACAATTTAGTATTAACATCAGAAAATACGCTGGTTGCCACTTCTCGATTTGCAGAAAACATGGAAGCATTAAAACACAATTGGTTATTTAAAGGTTACTTTGAACAACGCGGTTATTGGGATGAACTCGACTACGAAAAAAACATTAACTCCAAACTGCAAGAACTGAAATCTCAGAATCAGATTCTTGATCAAAAGATAAAGGAACTGAAAGAAATAGAATCAAGATTGAACATTAAAAAATAATTTAATCCCATTTCTATTTAGTCCCTGGCTCACAGGAAAACTTGCCCTCAACTAAGTGATGGATTTCCATCGAACAGACATGCCATAACACATATAGTCTAATGAAGATAATAGTAAGTCGGTTCGCTGAACCGACTAGATTAATAAGATGAGAGGGCAAGAAGACCTTGCCCCTACAGCAATTAACAATTACATTAAATCTTAATGAGGCTAAAATCAGTTCGAAAGAAAGATTTGATAGAATCTTTAAATCAAAGAGGAGATATAAGGTAATCCACAAAGTGGTGAATTCTCAAAGGTTCAGTTTTTTTGGATTAGTTAGAGTTACTAAGGTTTAGAAGAAAAAGATAAGGTCAAACCCGTTTGACGAGTCAAAGAAACCTAATTTTTGAGCTTAACTTCTTAGAGTTTACAACCTTAGTAACAAATCAAATCCTTGAACCTATCTAAACCTTATTACCTTATGGATAACATCAAAAATAGTTTTGAGAAATAATCAATTGAGATTGTTGGATAGTAATGAACTTCTTACGGATAGAACCAAAGGAATTTACAATTCATATTTAACCCATATTTGTCACTAGAAATTCTAAAAAATTATAATTCACTTTAAGGTGATAAGGTTCGGTTTCCTGGGGTTAGTTAGAGTTACTAAGGTTTAGAAGAAAAAGATAAGGTCAAACCCGTTTGAAGAGTCAGAGAAACCTTATTCTTGAGCTCACTTTATAATGGATTTTCTAGGTTGAAAATAACTCAACAAGAGTATTAGCTTAAACATTAAAAGCAAGCTTGAAGTAAGTCGGTTCGCTGAACCGACTGGATTAATAAGCCCTTCAGCAAAAAATTGATTTCTTTTTTGGGTTAAATGATAATTAAGCTCAAATATTCAATTAGAAAATTTGTGATTTGGACAGCGAACTTTATTAATCTCAATTAAACTTCCGTAAAAAATTATTGAATTTTGTAGGTAACTAAAACAGTTTATCGGAATCAGCACAAAACTTTGAATTAATTATTAACTGGAGATTTAGTTCTTGTCATTTTGTTGTTTCAAGAGGGATTTAATATTATTTATCTTTTTTTGATAGTAATCACTCATAGCGGGTCTAATTTTTAATAAAGCTTCATAAGTCTGAAGCGCTTCATTATATTTCCCTTGACTGTAATAAATTTCCGCTAAAGTTTCTGATACTATTTTTTCACCCGTATATTCTGGCATTTTAATTTTGTTTTCGTCGATATCTTCATTATTATATTTAATTTTAGCATTACTTATTTTCTCTGCCAATTTATCTAAGTAATCTTCAAGTTCATTTTTAGCTGAAATATCATTATCAGTTGTGTTTAAGTTTTCTGATACATTAGAAAGTACAGGTCTTTTAGCATCTGAAATTAAATTTCTTTCTCTAATTATCTCCTCGATTTTCTGATGATAAAATTCCAACGAAGCCGGATTGTTTAACAGTGCAGCACCTCTATTTATAGAAATACGAGCATTTTCTAAATTACCAGCATAAGCAAAAGCAAGTCCATGTAAAAAATAAGCTGTAGGATAGTCAGGGTATATTTCAAGGCCATTTTCTAATATTTCTAATGCGGAAATATAATTGCCGTTAGCAATTTCGTAATAAGCTACTCTGGCAAATAATGGGGAATTTTTGTCAAATTCGTATATTAATTTAATTTTATCAATTGATAAATCTTCAGAAAGTTGATTCAAAAACTAACCTCCTAAATTGAAGCTTTTCTGTTAATAATTGCTTGCCTAAACGAAAGTAAGGACACGCCCGCAAAACCTAAAAAGAACATTACTTGAAACGGCAATGCTGCTATTTCCATAAAATAAATTGAAGCAACAACACCAATTAAACAGTAGATTGCCAGTATTAACTCAACAAAAGCTGAACGATCAACTTTCAAGTTAGCTATATATTTATTGTTTTTTCCTATTGTATCTTGCTTAGAAACAACTCTAAATTTAGGTGTTCTTACAAATTCACTTTTTTTGCCGCGAAGTCCTTCAATAACTGCTCTGGTGTTGTTAAGAGCAAGCCCCATACTTCCAGCCATAAATAAAGGAAAAAGCGCTATTTTTTTTCTCCAATCAGAATAAACATCTTTTTGAGCATAGTAGTACATCATAAAGGAACTAATGAATGCAATCACAAAAATTGCCATGAAGTTGAAAAAGTTCCAATATGGTCCAGCGTTTTTAATAAAGACAAGCGGCACATTTAATATGCCAGCCAAAAGAATAAATGGGAAAACAATATTATTTGTCAAGTGAAATGTAGATTGAAGTTTAACTCTAAAAGGTATATTAGCTTTCCAGACGAGGGGTAAAATTTTCTTTGCAGTTTCTATTGCTCCTTTAGTCCATCTAAATTGTTGTGCTTTCAGCGCATTCATTTCAGAGGGGAGTTCAGAAGGAGTAGTAAAATCTCGCAAGTAGATAAATTTCCATCCTTTCAACTGTGCACGGTAACTCAAATCTAGGTCTTCCGTTAAAGTATCTGCATGCCAGTTACCTGCATCTTCAATACATTCTTTTTTCCAAACTCCGCCTGTTCCATTAAAATTAATAAAGAACCCGGCTTTATTTCTTACAGATTGTTCAATTACAAAATGCCCATCTAAAGCAAGAGCTTGGATTTTTGTAAGTATTGAATAATCTTCATTTAAGTGTTCCCAGCGAGTTTGAACCATACCTACTTTATCATCAGTAAAATAACGAAGAGTATTTTTTAGAAAATCTTTTTTAGGAATAAAATCCGCATCAAAAATTGCTATATATTTACCCTTAGCTATTTTTAATCCTTCCTTTAAAGCACCGGCCTTAAAACCCTCACGCGAGCCTCTCCTTATATGTTGAATATCGAACCCTTCTGATTTCTTCTTCTCAACTATTCGTTTAACAATATTTACCGTCTCATCAGTTGAATCGTCTAACACCTGAATTTCCAGTTTATCTTTAGGGTAATCAATCTCACAAACAGCGTTTATAAGTCTTTCTACCACATACATTTCATTATAAAGTGGAAGTTGTATTGTTACTAATTCTTGTGGATTGAAGTTTTTGTTTCCTTTCGGCTCATTTCTTTTGTACTTAAAGTGATAATAAATCATTACAAAGCCATGACTGCCAAAAAAAAGAAGTATGAGCAAAGAAAAAATATAAGCAAATAATACTATTTCATCGAACAGCATATGTTTTGTTACCTCTTTATTTAATTTTAATTACCAATTTGACACAACTGCAAGTAATATATCTTCTGAAATTCTATTTACTGCTTGAGCAATTGCTTCTTTGCGCACAGTTGTAATATCACCACCAACAGGATAGTCACCATAATTAGAAAAATTTCTTTCAAAAACTGTACGTTTTTTCACCATATCTCTGTACGTTACTTTTACAGTAAGTGTAATTCGGCGAGTTGTAATATTTTCACCGCTTGACACAACAGACGGTGCGTCGGTAAGAGATAAAATTGTACCTTCAAGAATAGCATCAGCGTTTACTCTGTCGGTTACCTGAAGTGAATTATCATCAATAAACTGTTGAATTGTTTGTTTTGTAAACATATCACTTAATTCCGATTCGCCCGAACCACTTTGGTCCTGAAAAATCGGTATTGCAATTGTCTTTATATGTGCCGGTATCGATGCCCCAGTAAATGAATAATTGCAGCTCGTAAAATTAAGGAGTGAATTTAAAACTACCAAAAGAAAAACACAGATTTTTAAGTTGCCTATTTTCAATTCATTTAATTTTAGTCTTATTTTCATTGCTGTGTTCTTTGCTGAATTTTTCCTCTGTCAGCAGAAGGTGTATCTCTCTTCCACAAAGAGTTTTTCCAAATGAATTTTTGGGCTAAAAGTTAAAATTTCAAAGCCAGATAAAAATTTTTTCTTATTCAATTCCATATTCTTTAAGTTTTCTGTAAAGAGTTCTCTCACTAATTTTAAGCAGTTTTGCGGCCTTTCTTTTATTATGTTTTGTGAAATTAAGAGCATTCAATATTGCTTGCTTTTCAAGTTCATCCATTGGCACTACTTCTGAAATGTTAGTATTTGGGCTATAAAATTCACTAGAATTTTTTGTAGCATAATTTTTTAATTCCATTAAGTCTTTCTTAATTTCAATAAGTGCTCTGTAAATCATTTCTCTGTCTAAAGCTTCAGGCGACCTGTTCAAATGCACAGGTAAATTTCTTAGTTCCTCTGTAATTGAAGTAGTAGATAGCAAAGGAATAATCATTTCGGAATTAATAATACCGGATTTGCTTAAAGCAATAGCTGTTTCTATTACATTTTTTAATTCGCGGATATTACCTGGCCATGAGTAATTCAACAAGGCATCAACAGCATCTTCAGTAATCTTCGGCTCGGGTATTCTATTATTCTCAGTATAGTTTTTTGCGAAAAAGTTAACTAATTCTAATATATCTTCGGGGCGGCTTCGAAGCGGCGGGATATTTAATGTTACGGCTTTCAATCTAAAATATAGATCACTGCGAAATCTTTTTGCATCAACCTCGCGCTGCAAGTCTTTATTTGTAGCTGCAATTATTCTTACATCTACTTTCGTAACTCGTTCACTTCCTATTCTCATAAATTCTTTCGTTTCTAATACACGCAATAATTTAACTTGCGTAGTTAAAGGCATCTCAGCAATTTCATCTAAAAAAAGAGTACCACCATCGGCAATCTCAAAATACCCTTTTCTATCATCTATTGCACCTGTGAAGGCTCCTTTTTTATGCCCAAATAACTCGCTTTCTAAAATGCCTTCTGGAATGGCGCCACAATTTACACTTACTAACTGTTTATCTGACCTATTACTGTATCCATGAATTGCTCTTGCAAAAACTTCTTTTCCTACTCCACTTTCTCCTGTTATTAGAACTGAAATATCTGATTGCGCAACTTGCATTACAATATCAACTAAATCTTTTATTTGTTGTGACCTGCCTATTATGCCAAATTTCTTTTGAAATTCTGCTACTGTCATTTTTAACCGGCTGTACTCCATTTGACTTTCTTTACAATTGACACATGTTAATTAATAACTTCAGCTGCCGTTTTAAATTTTATATAAAGTTTTGTTCCATTTATCTCTAATTGCCCACCAAAATTATTAACCTCTATTAAAATATACTTTTTTATGGAATTAAACGATATTATCGCTAAATTACCAATATTAGAATGATTATAAAAAAACTAAAAAAATTGTTTCTTTTAACAATAAAATTTGTTTGGTGATTGGGTAATCTTATCAGTTCCAAACCATGTATTATTCACTCTTATATTGTTATTCATTCCTTATTATTATTATTTTTTGAACATAAATTCTACGAAAGGTGTTATGGACAAAAACAATGTATATATTGAAACTTATGGCTGCCAGATGAACTTTGCCGATACAGAACTTGTTATGGGAATTCTTGATAGTAAAGGTTACCAAATAACTAAAGATATAAACGAAGCTAATATTATTTTATTAAATACATGCAGTATACGAGATAATGCTGAACAGCGAATTCATGGCAGATTAGGGAATTTGAAGGTTATAAAAAGTAATAAACCAGATACTGTTATTGGTGTTTTAGGTTGCATGGCAGAAAGGTTAAGGAAAGAGTTAATAGAAGAGAAAAAAATTGTTGATTTAGTTGTTGGACCAGATGAATATAGAAAGCTGCCTGAGCTCATTAACTCTGCTTTCGCAGGTGAAAAAGGAATTGGGGTTAAACTTTCTAGAACGGAAACTTATGATGATATAATTCCATACCGAGAAGATGGACTTTCAGCATGGATTTCTGTAATGCGTGGCTGCGATAAATTCTGTACATTTTGTGTCGTACCTTTTACACGAGGAAGAGAAAGAAGCCGCTCATTAGTCTCTATTGTTCAAGAAATTAAACAGTTATCGTTAAGAGGTTTTAAGGAAGTAACTCTACTTGGACAAAATGTAAATTCTTACCGCGACAATGACAACGACTTTGCCGATTTGCTTGCCGCATGCGCCAATGTTGATCAAAATATTAGAATCAGATTTACTACCTCTCACCCGCAAGATTTGTCGGATAAGCTTCTTTACACCATTGCTGAATATCCAAATATCTGCAATTACATCCACTTACCTGTGCAGTCTGGTTCAAATAGAATTCTTGAGTTAATGAACAGAACCTATACTATCGAACATTATTTGAATCTGATTGACAAAGCACGAAAAATTATACCTGGAGTAAGCTTTTCTACTGATATTATTTCAGGCTTTCCTACGGAAACTTACGAAGACCACTTAAAAACACTTGAAGTGATGGAAGAAGTCCGATATGACGGCGCATATATGTTCAAATACTCACCTCGCCAAGGTACCAAAGCATACAACATGAAAGACGACGTACCTGACGAGGTAAAAACTAAAAGACTTAACGAAATAATAGACCTCCAGCATAAAATTTCTTACGAGATTAATCAAAAAATGATTGGCACTACCGAAATTATTTTGGTAGAGGGACTAAGTAAAAAATCCGATGCATTTCTTTCAGGCAGAACAGATACAAACAAAGTAACTATCTTCCCTAAAGTAGAAAATGTTAAACCTGGCGATTATGTTAAGGTAAAAATAAATAGGGCTACCTCTGCAACTTTATTTGGAGAATTTGTTGAGCTCGTTCAACATACACCAGCTATAGGCATGGTTAATTATTACCAAGATTAATTATTACCAAGATTAGCTATTACCAAGATTAATTATTACCAGTGCTGAGATGAAAAAATTTTTTATTATTCTAACATTAATAACGATAGAAAGTCCTTTTGCTCAGGAAACCGATATCACTTCAGCGTTAAAAGAAATTGAAACAGGAAATATTGTAAATGCTGAAAAGATTTTAAATGAACTAAAATCAACAAACCCAAATGACCCGTCTGTTTTATTTTTGGATGCAGTATTAACTAAAGATGGCAATAGTTCACTAAAAAAATATATGCTCATTTACGAAAAATTTCCTAATTGCAAATATGCAGATGCTTCATTATATAGAATTTTTTCTTACTACTATTCACTTGGACTTTATAAAAAAGCAGAGAAATATTTAACCAAACTAAAAGAAGAATATCCAAACTCCCATTACCTGCAGGCTGCAGATAGAACGATACCTGATGAAGATGACTCTTCAATCTTTAATGCAGAACAAATCTCAACTCAAAAAGTAAATAAAACAGACACTGAAAAAATTCCTAAAATAACTTATACTGTACAAGCTGGAGCTTTTTTAAATTTAGATAATGCTCAAAGATTAAGCACACAGTTAACCGATTTAGGCTATTCAACAGAAATTACAGCAAAAGAAATAGGTGGAACTACCTTAAATATAGTTACTGTCGGAAAGTTTGATTCCGAAGCAAAAGCGAGTTCTATGCTCGACTTTCTTAAACAAAAGTTTAACCTAAACGGAAGAATAATTCAAACAACAAATCAATAATAAATTGGAACTAATATTTATTGGCACTGGTTCGGGTAAAACAAGCCTTAAAAGAAATCATTCTTCAACCCTAATTAACTCGCACTCCAGCAATTTGTTGATTGATACAGGAGATGGAATTTCAAAAGCACTTTTGCTAAACAAAATTAGCTTCAATTCAATAGATAATATTTTAATTACTCATTTTCATGCAGATCATTTCTCTGGATTTGCATCTCTGATAACACAGATGAAGCTTAATAATAGAAAAAATAAGCTTAGTATTTTTATTCAGAAAAACTTCACTGACAATCTTAAAAATTTTCTCAATATCACTTATCTATTTCCTGAAATACTTGGGTTTGATTTGAAATTCTATCCAATTGAAATAAATTTACCTTTTAAAATCTGCCCGGATATTTCAGCTATTGCCAAGCAAAACCATCACATAGTTAATAAATATAAAGTCGATATAAGAGAAGAAAATTTCGTTTCCTTAAGTATGCTTTTAAATGTTGACAATAAAAAGATTTTTTATACATCCGATATTGGTGAGAATAAGGACTTGTACTTGTTTGAAGATGAGAAGCCCGATATAATGGTGTCGGAAATTACTCACATCAGCTTTAGTGAGATTTATCAGGCTTTTAAGGCAAATAAGTCATCTAATTTATTTTTAACTCACATTGAAGATGAAAAAGAGCAATCTATTTTAAATGAAATTAATCTTCTTTCAGAAGAAGAAAAAAATAAAATACAGCTTTGCAACGATGGACTAAGAATAACATTCAACTGATTAATATAAAAAGTAAATCCTTAAATCTATTTCATTAATATTATTAATAGAGGAGGTAAATGAAAGAACTTTCAATAGAAGAACAAAAAAGGTTATCTGCAGAAAGAGCTGTTAACTTTATTAAATCTGGAATGATAGTAGGTCTTGGCACAGGGAGTACAGTTAAATTTGTATTAAGAAAAATATCAGATAAAATAAAAAATGGCGAATTAAAAAATGTAGTTGGTGTTCCTACTTCTTCCAGAACAGAAAAAGAAGCTAATCGGCTTGGGATTCCAATTATCAGCTTAAACGAAGCATTTAAAAAAGCAGAAAAAAGAAATCTTAACCATAAACATACTTACAAAAAGCAACTAAATAAAAGTAAACACAAAAAACCATTATGCATCGATTTAACTATTGACGGAGCAGATGAAGTAGATAAAGATATGAATCTAATTAAAGGAGGAGGCGGTGCTTTGCTGAGGGAAAAAATCGTTGCAATGGCCAGCAAAAAATTAATTATTGTTGTCGATAATTCAAAATTCTCTAAATACTTGGGTGAAAAATCTTTTGTGCCGATTGAAGTTATTCCATTTGCGCAAAATTTTGTAAATAACTTTCTGAAAGCAATAAATGCTAAAACCAAACTGAGAAAAAATAAACATGGTGATATTTATTTGACCGACCAGAAAAATATTATTATTGATGCAAATTTTGGCGTAATAAAAAATCCCAAAAGACTTGCACAACTGCTTGATATTACGCCAGGTGTTGTAGAGCATGGATTATTTATTGATATGGCAGATAAAGTTATTGGACCTAAACAAGATAAATTTTAATATCAACCATTTATATTCTCAGCCTTTTGTACTGTTTTTTAAAAGATATATTTTCTCCAAATTTTTATTTGGGTTAATCTAATTCCTGAAAATACTACAAATTTTGGGGACTAATTATTTTGTTGCCAATTTATAACTATTTAGCAAGTACTTAAAGAAAGCGATTTGATTTTACAAACATTTTTGAAATTGCAATTTGAATTTTTGTCACTTAATTTTGCCTAAGCAAATTTAGTGGAGCGGGCTTATGCCTGAAGAATTGTTCATTCACATAAGATTTAAGAACCGTAAAACGGGCGAATTCAAGGATGGATTTATTCATATCCCTGATATTGAAAAGTACGCAGTCGGTTTAAAAAAATATTTTAACATTCACGAATATAAAGTCATCGAAAAGAGAATAATGAGCAAAGATGACTGGGTAAAACGTGGAAGTTTAAAAGCCGTTTACTAATGAGCACCTCCATGAAACATTTTTTCACCGGCTGTAACTTCTAAATCCAAATGATTTTGTTCTGGCGGCAAAGGACAAGTAGCATACTTAGTGAAAACGCAAGGCGGGTTATATGCCTTATTAAAATCCAAAATTACTTTGCCAGCTGAATCCGGCTTATTTGCGTAAAGAAATCTCCCCCCTCCGTATGTTTCTTCACCATTTGTCTTATCACCAAAAATTATAAAAAGTAAATTACCTTCATCTAAGGCAATTAAACTGTATGTTTTGTTGTTTTTCTTAAAAACTACCTCACCTGAGGTAGAATCAATCTCAGCCGAACCTAAGATATTAGGAATTTCAATCTTTCTTGGTCTATCATACTTTTTAAAATCGGCAATAATTCTCCAATCTGAATTAATAGGAAATGTTTCAATTCCTGTAAAACTTCTAACTAGTGGTGCTTCAAGATCTCTTAGACGAATTCCAAACTTTTCACCACGTTTAATAACAAACCATCGAAGAGAACCATAAGAAAGAATTGTTGGTTCTCCTTTTTCATCACTTATAAGTTCCATTTCCTCAACTATCTTACCATCGGATTTAACTTCAATGTTTTTGTTTATTTTTACTCTTACATTCGAACCATTTAAAGTAAACGAGCCAATAAATTTAGGCGCTTCCCCGGCTGGAAATACAATATCATTTTTACTACTTGAACCAAATTTATTTTCACCTTGCTTTAGCCAATACAAGCCAACTAAATTTAGCCAGCCATTTTCTTTTTTTAAATTTTCAATTCTCCTATTATGCCACTTCTTAATTTCCTCAATGTACTCTGAGCTTCCTTTTTCTTTTAACTTCGTAACACAGTTATTTAACAAAAACGGAATTAATACGATAATTACTAATCTTAAGTTTTTCATTCTTACTATCCTTTTGATTTTTTGTAAATAATTATTATTCAAAAATGATTAAGCTTAATATTGACATTAATTTCGTTTAGAAGTAAAGTTGTTTATAAAAATTATTTCAAACTCTTTTGACAAGTTAAAATAACATTTGAGTTACAAAGCAAAAATCAAACAAGTAAATATAATTACGATATCATCAACTAATATCTATTTTAGCTTCCAAAATAATAAATGAATGGAGAAAAATGCACAATACTAATTTAGAGCTAAGCATATCGACAAAGAAATCAAAGAGTATTTTTGAATTGCCCAATCTCTTTAAGCCTCTCATAGAACAATCAATCCCATTTATGTCTTACAGGCTGATAAGATGAATCAATAGAGTTTATAGAATCAAGAAGAAAGTTACAAAAAAATTCAACTCAGTTAAATTCTAACTACGAATTTACTGGAAAGACAAAATACGGCAGAAAAGTTAATTTAAAAGTAAATGTGTCGCGTATAATAATTGAAGATGAAGAATATTTATTAGGAATCTACGAAGACATAACTGAAGCTAAAAAAATTAATTCAGCACTAAAACAGGCAGAGGAAAAATAAAGACCTAATTAAACAAAAAGACCTTGAGTTTGAGATCAAATTGTTAATACAACAAACAAGGTGGTTAGCTGATGAATATTCAGTTTTTCAGATTTTTCATAATTTAATCCATAACGCAATCAAATATACTAATGAGGGGGAAATTGAAGTTAACGCGAAAAGAGATGAAAATAACAATTTAATTGTGGAAGTAAGAGATACAGGCATTGGAATAGCTTGCGAATGCACCACTTCGTGTAAAGAATATTTACCGAGGTTGTTTCAACCATTTTCTCAGGAAGAACAAGGGTATACTAGAAAGTATGAAGGTAATGGCTTGGGTCTTGCTCTTGTTAAAAGATACTGTGAAATTAACAAGGCAGCTATTGAAGTGAACTCAACAAAAGGCAAAGGGACAACATTTAAGCTCACATTACTTCCTTAAAAATTTACAATTATCAACAATTGAATTCCGTTTATTGGAAATATTTGTTATATTATTCTTAGACAAACTTTAGTCTATTAAAGCAAAGCATTTTAACAAGTAATAAAAAAATCAGCCAAGGATGGCGAAAATTTCTGACTCGGATAAATCAGTTTTACTAAAAAAAATAGCCTCTCTAAAAAAAGATAATCGAGAGCTCCAACAGAAGTTCCAACAATATTCCCAAAACAATGCACTGCTAAGTTTTAAAAATTTCTTTGAAAATGCATCTCTTGGTGTAGCAATTGTTAATCTAAAAGGGTTATATGTAGCTTACAATAAATTTTTCAAGAAGATGCTTAAGTACCCCGATAGAGAATTACAAGCAATGCATTTCAAAAAAATAACCCATGAAGAAGATTACAAAGCCGAACATAAGCTTTTCACAAAACTAATCTCAAAAAAAATTAAATCTTACGTCTTCGAAAAACGATTTGTTATCAAAGGAAATAAAATAGTATGGGTTAAGCTTACAGCTTCTTTGATTAATGACGAAAAGAAAAAACCAAAATATGTTTTATTTTTTGTGGAAGATATAACTCAGGAAAAAGAAATTGAAAAAAAACTTGCCTTTGAGCAAACCTTAATGAAAGCTTTGATGGATTTTATGCCCGATAGTATTTATTTCAAAGATGTTGAATCTAAATTTATACGAGTGAACAAAGCTAAAGCAAAAAGAGATGGTTTTAAGCACGAAGAAGAAATGATAGGAAAATCTGATGCTGACATTTTTAAAAACAAAGATGCAATCCAAGCACTTAACGATGAGAAAGAAATAATAAAAACTGGAAAACCAATTTTAAACAAGGAAGAAAAGCTGGAAAAATTAGATGGTTCTATAAATTGGGTTTCAACAACTAAAATTCCTTTTTACGATAACAACCACAAAATCATTGGAACATTAGGTATATCTCGTGACATAACTGAAAAGAAAATAGCCGAGAATATATTAAAAGAAAGCGAGGAAAGATACCATACATTGTTTGATAACTCAGCCGATGGTCTGTTCATAATGACTGATAAATTTATTGAATGCAATAATGCTGTGCTAAAAATGTTTAAGTGTAATCCAGAAGATATAATTGGTCATCATCCGGCTGAATTTTCACCCGAAAAACAACCAGATGGACAGGATTCTTATCAAAAAGCACAAAAGTTTATTAACGCTGCACTCGAAGGTACTCCACAAAAATTCTACTGGAAACACATTCGTAAAAACGGCGAACCTTTCGATGCAGAAGTTACGTTAAATTCCCTAACTTTCAAAGGTGAAACATATATTCAGGCTACTGTAAGAGATATTACCGAGACAATCCATGCTAATAAAATTCAAAAGGCACTTTACCAAATTTCTGAAGCAGCCAGCACCTCAGAAAATATGAATAAGCTATATCAAAAAATTCATGAGGTAATTAAGGACTTAATGCCTGCTGATAATTTTTATATCGCAATATATGATGAAAAAGAAGCCCTTTTAAAATTCCCTTATTTTGTAGATCAGTACGACCCTCCACAACCACCCAAAAAATTAGGGAAAGGACTCACTGAATATGTATTAAGAAAAGGTGAAGCTGCACTTATTGACGCCGAAAAAGATATTGAATTGAGAAAACAAGGAGAGGTAGTTCTTGTAGGCGCTCCACAAGCAATATGGCTGGGTGTGCCTCTTAAGTTGGAAGGTAAAACTATTGGTGTTATGGTCGTTCAAGATTACGAAAACAAATTTGCCTACGGTGAAAAAGAAAAGCAAATTTTAACTTTCGTCTCAACTCAAATTACTCAAGCAATTCTACGAAGACAAAGAGATGAGGAAATTAAAAAGTACGCTGAAGAATTAAAGGAACTTAACATTACAAAAGATAAATTTTTCTCAATTATAGCACACGACCTTAAAAATCCATTTATAACTATTTTAGGATTTGCAGAACTACTTTTGGCTGACTTTGATGAATTAACCGATGATGAAAAAAAGTTTTATGTAGAAGAAATGAAGAAATCTGCAGAAATGTCACATACACTTTTACAAAACCTCCTTCAATGGTCGCGCTCCCAAACAGGCAGAATTGAATATAACCCACAAAAAATATCTCTCAAACAAATTGTTGAACAAAACTTTGCTCTTCTAAAACAAGCTGCAGCGAAAAAAAACATTTGCTTAGAATCTCATGTGGACAATAACACATTTTTAAACGCTGATGAGGATATGACCGATACAATTATTCGCAATTTATTAACTAATGCTATTAAGTTTACTTCTTCAGGTGGAATAGTCAGCGTTGCAGCTAACAAAATTGACAGCTTTACTGAAATTACTATCTCAGATTCAGGTGTTGGCATGGATGAAGAGTCTATGTCAAAATTATTTAAATTGGATTCTACTTTTTCAACCGCTGGGACCTCTAATGAAAAAGGCACAGGACTTGGATTAATCATTTGCAAGGAATTTGTTGAAAAGCATGGAGGCAAAATTCGTGTCGAAAGCCAATTAGGCAAAGGGAGTAAATTTATTTTTACTTTACCTTCTGTTTAACAGCTCTCCTCTTTTACTTTCTTCCAGAAATATTCAGTGCTGTCCAAAATAATTTTGAAATCAAATCCCGAAGGGATGAATTACCAAATAAATTTAGAAAACTTCAAGATTTTGAACTATTCAACTTGTCTTGTAAATCAATCCCTATCTCGTCCCTACGGGACTTTTAACTTCAGTTTGATATTTATTTATTCTATAACTATATAATTCCTAAAGGGATTACATTGGTTTATGCATAATCAAAACTTTATTGTCCCCTCAGAACAAAATATTTTTAGAATAAAGAACTAAGAAATAGATTAAGTCCCTTTAGGGACGAAATAAAAATATATTGGACAGATATGGAAATATTAACTAATCCCAAAAATTCAGTGAATAGTTACTATTTTTTTTATATTATGCTTTGTAAATAAGAGAGAATTTTTGGAATGATTAACAACAATCGTAAATATACAATTGGTGTACTTCAACTTGAACTTTCTGATGATGTAAACGAAAACTTAAAAAAGGCAATTTCGTGGACCGAAAAAGCTGCTAAAGAAGGTGCACAAGTAATTTGTTTACCAGAACTTTACCGCTCAAAATATTTTTGTCAAACGGAGGATTTTAACTCATTCAACTTAGCTGAAGGCATATCTGGTCCATCAGCCAACGCATTTCAGAAAACCGCAAGAGAGCTAAATGTAAGTGTAATAGTCCCAATATTTGAAAAACGCAGTTTTGGTATCTATCACAATAGTGCAGTAGTAATTGATGCTAACGGTGAAATTTTAGGACTTTATAGAAAAATGCATATTCCAGATGACCCGGCTTTTTACGAAAAGTATTACTTTACGCCTGGGGACTTAGGCTTTAAATCCTTTCAAACAAAATTTGGGAAAATAGGAACATTAATATGCTGGGATCAATGGTTTCCTGAAGCAGCGCGTTTAACTTCATTAAAAGGGGCAGAAGTTCTGTTCTATCCCACAGCAATAGGATGGCATCCCAAGGAAAAGGATAAATTTGGCACAATACAAAAAGACTCTTGGATTACAATCCAAAGATCACACGCTATTGCAAACGGAGTATATGTAGCATCGGTGAACAGAGTTGGTCTCGAAAAACCTAAAAATGAACAGGATGGAATAATTTTTTGGGGTTCATCTTTTATATGCAATCCTCAAGGAGAAATACTTGCAATTGCATCTGAAGATAAAGAAGAAATTTTGCTTGCAGAGGTAGACTTAAATCAATTAGAAACAATAAGAAGGAATTGGCCTTTTCTCCGGGACAGAAGAATTGATGCATATGATGAAATCACAAAAAGATTTTTAGATGAGTAATAAATTTCAAACCTAATTCAAATAAGCTAATGAACAAAACCATTAATTTTAGATTGCCAGCTGAATGGGAACCACATAAATCAACAATTATTTGCTGGCCTCATCAAAAAGAAGATTGGCCACGCAAATTTGCTCCAATACAATGGGTCTATTGTGAAATAATAAAAAATATCACCAATGGTGAACTTGTAAGAATTATTGTTCAGTCACACAGCCAAAGGACAAAAATTGTAAATTATCTCACTCGCGCTCACATTGATTTAACAAACATAGAATTTATTTATGCTAAAACAGACCGCAGCTGGATGCGCGACATTTCACCAATTTTTGTGAAAAGTGAAAATGAAACAATCGCACTTAAATTTGATTTTAACGGCTGGGCAAAATACAGTAACTGCAAAAAAGACAGAAATATTCCTATGGTGCTTTCAAATGCACTGGAAATAAAAATGATTGAAGCAAAATATAAAAACAAAACAATTGTGCTTGAGGGAGGAGCTGTCGATTCAAACGGATGCGGTACACTTATAACAACTGAAGAATGTTTGCTGGATAATGATGTACAGCCAAGAAACCCAGGCTTTACAAAAAAAGATTATGAAAAAATCTTAGAAAAATATTTGGGAATTAAAAACGTAATCTGGCTCGGTAAAGGAATTGCAGGCGATGATACGCATGGACATGTAGACGATTTATGTCGATTTGTAAATAAAAATACTGTCGTAATTTGTTCCGAAAAAAATCCATCTGATGAAAATTATATTCCATTAAAAGAAAATTTAGAACGGTTAAAAGAAGCAAAGCTCGAAGACGGCTCTAAACTAAACATTATAGAAATACCTATGCCGAGACCAATATATTTTGACAATCTTAGGCTCCCTGCAAGTTATGCTAATTTTTATATAACAAATAATGCAGTTCTTGTCCCAACTTTTAATGATCCAAATGATAGAATTGTATTAAATATTTTTAAGGAAATGTTTAATGATAGAGAAGTAATTGGCATACATTCAGTCGATCTTGTATGGGGATTGGGGACAATCCATTGCTTGAGTCATGAAGAACCTTTATAACAAATTTGCTAAGTGAATTCTGTATTTATACTTTGAAGTAAAAATTTTTTATTACATTAAGTTCATTTGTAAAATTACAAAACAATCTTGGGGCTGTAGCTCAGTTGGGAGAGCGGCACGTTCGCAACGTGTAGGCCGAGGGTTCGAATCCCTTCAGCTCCACAAAAAAGAAAAAGAGATTGCCGGCTCAAACTTTACTTTGGCCAAGAGTAGGTTTTCATATTCTCTCATAAATTTTATTTGGAATCACTTTATTGAAATCAGAGGTTATTAACTTTACACTAACATACTATTAAACTTGTTGAAAATATGACAAGAGAAAATAAAATTATAGAGAAATACTGCATAGACAGGACTTATGCGAAAGGAAGATTTTGTCTGAAAATACAAGGTCCCAGTCAGCACAAACTGGTGAATAATTTGGATTAAAAATTCTTCGAAGAAACAAAAATTAAAGATAAGATAATAAGGTTAATCTTCATTTTTGTTAAGTGATGTTACTAAGGTTATTTAAAAAGTAAAATGGGAATCCACCACTTCGTGATAATGTTTTGTTTATGATATAATCGAGTCAAAGACTCATTAGTCTCTGACTGAAAGTATTATTACTTTATTGAAAGCTTATTAACTTGTTTATAAATCAAATAAAATCACTTTAATTGCATGATTCAAGGGTTCTCCGTGTAACTAATGAAGAAAAAGCTAATGTCTCAATCAACTATACTTTTACCATCATTGCGGATAAATGAAGTGAGTGAAGAAATCTCAAACAAAAAATTGTTTTAGTTGTCATCTTTGTGCTAGATTACTTCGACAATAGGAAGTCAACCGATGAAAACAGATAGCTCAACCCACGAAGTGCGTGAGCTCACCACTCCACGAAGTGGTGAATTCTCATCGTGTGTGAATTGTCATGATAAATCAAAACAAGCTTTTTGAAACTCGCAATAGCAATTTTAATTCGTGCAAAATACTACACTATTAACGAAAAACTCGTTCGTGGAGAACTTTTGGTTTAATATTCTATTGACATCTTAATCATGCCGTAACTTAAATTCGTTTTTGTGTTATCTGTAATATTGTGAGCTGCTGTGTAATTGTAGATTAAATCAAAATAAATTTTTCTAATCGGCTCAAGTCGAAATGTAAAAATTAGTTGGTCAGTATTAATTCTTATTCCATCTAAAAATTCAGCCTCTTCATTATCAATCCCATACCTAAAAGCCGCAGCAGGGTCACCTCCCACATTTCGAATTAAATTACCTTGACTATCAACCACATTTTTACCAGAACGAACATGTGAGTATTCAACAGTTAATTTGGCCCAGGCATTTAAATAGTAAGCAATTTTGGAATATATTTCATCGGAATTTGGACCAATTTTATCTCCCAACAACGCACCAAAAGCAGTATAATTATTTTCAATATTTGTGTGAGTGTAAACATAGGGCCTTATTCGCGTGTACTCAAGTATTATTTGGAAATCGGGTATTGAAAAAGGATTGTACCAAAAAGCTCCTATTTTATATGCGGTCTTGTTAATATAACGTGAAAGATCAGACAATCTTGTAATTGGGTTTTCATCTAAAAAGTATGTAGCCTGAAGCTCAAAATTTCTTATGAAGTTAGTCTGAAAATTCAAATAAAAAGTACCATTATCTCTATCTTGCAAAGACATTTCAACAAACTTATAAAAAATAAAAGGATTTAAATAGGCAAGCTCAATACCTCTTCCAGAATAAACTATTGATTCACCCATTCCTATTTCAAATAAATCTGGAAATATAATTTGCAGTCTGTTTGCCGCAATATATTTTGTATAATCTAATGACCTGTCAATATTAAAATATCCAACAGTTGAGGCAGTTAATGAAGTAAAGTTCAACACACCGTAATTAAAATTGAACTTCACAAAATCCAAATCGGGGTGTTCGCCGGAAAGAAACAAACTGCTGCTATAACCATATCCCATTTTTATCTTTTCCCTTCCAATTTGAACTGAATAGTTCATTTTTTCAGAGGGTTGAGAAAAATACTTCAAATAACCTTGAGTGAAATCGTAATTGCTAATTTTTTCAATGTTTTCTATGTATTTAAAGTTGTAATTTAGTCGCGGGTCTAAAATTTTAGCAAAACTACTTGAACCGCTAATTCCACCTTTATCCACCATCATCATATAGCCAAGATGGTTTAATATTGTTCCTCTCAGTTCAAAACCAATATCAAATAACTCGGAGTTATTTTTTATATCATTAAATTTTTGCCCGTGAATAAATCTACCTAAACCTTCAATATAAAAACTAACACTACTATCTCGGTAAGCATAAAGGTGTTTTATTTTATTCGAGAAAAATTCGCTTAAACCATAAGAAAACTCTTCACTGCTGCCAATTAGTTGAGCTGTGTTGTTAATGTCTTTTTTATCATCATAAAATTCATTCTGAAACTTTTTCAATCGTTCGATTTCGGTATGACTTAACAAATTAGTTTGTCCAACTTTGATGCTGTCATGCAAAACATCATCTATTTTCTTCAGCAAATTTGCTACTTCCAGGCGAGTCATAATTGGGTCATCTTCATGAATGCTACTAATCAACCCTTTTACTTTCATCTCTTTTAAGAATGAATATACCTCATTATCGAGCGGTACATTTTCAATTTGGGAATAAATAATTAACGGGCAGAAAAAAATTATGAAAGTGAACCGTAGGCTCAGCAGCTTCTTGCTGAAAAGAATTGTTTTATTTTTGGGCATAAAATTAATTATTTATTTCTTATCCCGTAATCTATTAAAAATAGTAATTAAGGTATAAAAAATTATTCTGGATTGGATAAGACCCAATAATTACACATGACATCTTGGTGATTTGTTAGTGCAAAATCCTTAAGTATTACATCTTAATAATCTTACACACCAGCAATTCTTCTTTTATATTCGTTTAATGCATTTGTTAACCTCTCCCTTGCTGTTGGGTCTCCTGGCACATTATGTGAAGGATGAATAAACAATTTAACTCCTCTTTCGACTAAAATTTCAGCTACTGTAGTAATCGTCATCCATACAGCGGTAATGAACGCAACAGTAGAGACCGGTCCAATTTTATCGATGTGATTTTTCAATGGAACAGAAGCATCTTCAAGTGGAGTGCAGGTATCCACCACAATATCAGCTATTTCGAAAATATTCTTGCCTGAAGAGTGACGAGTTGTTCTTTTTTCAGCTCCGTTAGCAGAGCCAAAAACTATTACTTTCATTCCAATTTTTTTTGCTTCAAGGGCAACGTCAATATTAACATTATTAATACCTGAGTGAGAAAAAATCCACATTGTATCACGTTTATCAAAATTATAGCTCTTCATTATTTCAACGCCATAACCTTCAGCTCTTTCCAAAAACAAGAACTGATGGATACCCATTCCGCCAACTATATTTGTAAAAAAAGTAAGCGGCACTTCAATCATCGGGTGGAAGCCGACGAATCCACCTATACGCGGGTACATTTCTTCGACCGGCAATGTAGCATGGCCACATCCAAAAGTATGAACCCACCTTCCTACTTCAATGGTATCAGCCATTACTTCTGCTGCTTTTCTTATGTTTTCCATTTGTGTGCGTTCAATTTTATCCATTACCGCACGTGCATTTTTAATCCATTCTTTTGCTAACATGATTTCTCCTCAATAAATTATTCTGAATTAGACTTTAATTTTATTTGACCTGTTAAAGAGTTTGAGATTTTTTTTAGTGTGATCAATAATAATATTGTAATGAAAATAAGACTGAGTAGAACTATTGCTATAAAGTTTTCTATGCCATAATTATGAGCAACAATTCCCGTGAGATAATTCAGTATCATATTTCCACAAAGAGCAATTACAAGAACAAGGCTAAATGCAGTACCTGAAATTTCATTGTATAATTCTCCAACATAGCTCAGATACACAGGAAAAGCCGCTGCCAAACCAATGCCAAATAATACCAGGCTAACTACTACTAATAAGTACGATGATACTGTATACATTAAAATTCCAGCTAAGAATGAAATAACAAGTGAAATATAAAGGACTAACGTAGAAGGTACTTTTTTTAGAAGGTATCCCAGAGCTAAACGTGTAATTGTCATCCCAAGCACAAAATACGAGAGCGCATATAATGCTTTGTCGGTTTCAACAAACAAATGTTTGCTCAAGTAAGTAGTAGTCCAGTTGTTCATCAATCCCTCAACTCCACTTTGAAAAAATAAGATTGCTCCTAAAAGCAAAAGCGGTATTTCCTTTAACAAGGCTAATCCATTTTTAACAGGAAAACCTTGAGGATGTTTTGGAAGCGGAAATTTTACAGCAATAAAAAAGATAAGAGGAATTAAAATGAACACAGCAATAAAGGAAATGACCGTGTCGTAGGAATAAATTCCCGTTAATAAACCTATGATTGCAGGCATGCCAAGTGCACCGATTCCAAAGAATACACCAAGCAAGCTCAAATTAGCGCTGCGTCCTTGCTCGCTTATATCAGACACCAGTGCATTAGTACCACCATTTAGTGCACCTCCGCCCAGACCAATAATAAACACTGCAATCTGCAAAGGATAAAATTCTTCAGCAGAAGCAATAATTTCCAAACCAGCAAAAACAAGCAGCGAGCAGGAAATTAAAAGAAGCTTGTATCCATATCTATCTACTATCGGACCAAAAACCAGAGAACCACCAAGGACTCCAAATGGAAGAAGCGTTGCAAGTGTTCCCGCACTTACCTCATCTATAGAAAATTTTGTAATTACAGCAGGCAAAATTGAGCCTAGGGATATCAGCACAATTCCAAAAAGAAGCATGCCGATACATGCAGCTGCAAAAACAAGTTTTTTGTTATACATTATTTTCCCTTTTTGGTGACAAACTATTCAAAGCAAGAAAGCCGGCACCGTAAAGACCTGCATCGCCGCTTAAAGAAGAACCGCAAAATTCAACTTGATTTATACTTATAGGCTGTGCCCACTTACGCGCCTCAAAAACTATTTTATCAAGCAATTGCAATGCTGGGCCAAACACGCCGCCGCCAAAAATTATTTTTTCCGGATTGAACAAACTAACTAAATTCGCTGCTGTCATTCCCCAATATTCAATTGCTTCGTTAATTACCTTAACCGAAATTGGATCATTTGTTTTATAACTTTCGAAGATCTCGCGTGCTGTAATTTCTTCGATTGGTATTTGTCTTAAAATACCGGAATAATTTTTTTCCTGCAGTAAATATTCCTTTGCTACTTTAGCAATTCCCTCTCCAGAAGCATGATATTCAAAACAACCACAATCGATATATTCTTTTCGGAAAGGCTTATCCAAAGCCAGCCAACCAATAGCGCCAGCAATATCATGCGAACCACGTAAAATTTCCCCGTTAACCATTATTCCAGCACCTATACCAGTACCTACTGCTATAAAAATTGCATCCTTGCAGCCTTGTGCAGAACCTTTCCATGTCTCACCTAAAATATAACATGCACGATCACTATCTATACTTACAACCGTATTTTTATTAAGAAGTGCAGATTTAATCTGATCTAAAAGCGGATAATTCTCCCATCCAGGGATATTCGGCGCCCAAACCCTTCCAGTATGAGGATAATAAATACCCGGCACACAAATGCCAACAGCTTCAATCTTTTCTACATCATTTTTCACATAAAATTTATTTATTGCTCTTTGAATCAAAAGTCCAACTTCATTGCCTTTTTGCCCTTCGAGCTTTAAAGTCTCTTTTTGAATAATTTCGCCCTCAGGATTAAACAGTGCAGCTGAAATTTTTGTACCACCTAAATCGACGCCAATAAAAGACATATTAACCTCGAAATAATTTTAAGCTTTTTAAAAATTCGTGAAATTCGTCTCTTACTTAATTAGTAAAATCTTTATACTCTTATTTAACCTCATCAATCTATTGTTCTGAGGATAAACTATATTTATTCTCACAAAATAAACTCCGCTAGAGTAATTATTTGCATCCCAAATAAACTCATAATTTCCGCTTTGCAGTCTTTCATTTACAAGCACATCTCTCTGTTGACCAAGAATATCGTACAGTGCAAGATTTACAACAGCATCTGAAGCAATTGTAAATCCTATTTTAGTTTGTACATTAAATGGGTTAGGGTAGTTATAGAGTTTAAAATCCTTTGCAGCATAATACTCATTAGCAACGAAAGCAGGAAAGTCTGTTATAAAACTCCATGTATCCGACCACGAACTGTTTCCGTTAATATTCGATGAACTGACTCGCCAATAATAAGTTTTATTATTTTCAAAATTATTGAGTTTCGCTTCAGTAAAATTTATTCCGCTTTCATTTATTACAAACGAATCAAAGTTTTCATTTTCTGAAACTTGAAGATTATAAGAAGTAGTAGAGTCGGTTGCATACCATTTAAATATTATATTATCAGAATCAATAACTGCTCCGTTAAAAGGAAAAGAAAGCTGAGGTATTGAAGGCACATTTCTCGGATGATGCAGCATATACTTTTCAACAATATCAAGCAACGGTGTACTGCCATTAAAATAATCCTGTCCGATTTTCCAGATAATTGTTCCAGCAAGATTATTTTTATAGACGTATTCCGATTTTAGTTTTATTGAATTTGTATCATCAAAAGTAATTACTTCTGTTCTGCTTTTGTTCATGAGATATGGGACTTTAGCGGTATTATCCCAAAAGTAATCCCACCCTGAAATAAGATTTTGATAAACAGAGGCATAATTTATAGCAGAAGCTCCCGAATGTACTGCAAACAATTCTGAAGCTTTAAAATCGTAACCGTAAAACGGAATGCCAATGCAAAGCTTGTTTTTAGGAATTCCTTTTTGGAGATAGTAATTAACACTCGAGCTTGTAGAACTGCTTTGCAAAGGTGAAGGATAAAGAGGAGAATTATGCCCGGAAGTTTTTTCCCAGGGCCCGTAAAAATCATAGGTCATAATCCCGAACCAATTAACATAATTTATTAATTGTTTAACATCGTAGCCGTTATTCCAATCAGTTGAAGGTAAAGCAATGCTGAGGAATTCTAATCCTACATTGTTAAGTGCTTCTCTCAATTCTTTTACAAGAGATACAAAATTACTTCTATCTGATGCTGTGGGATATTCCCAATCAATATCAATCCCGTCGTAATCATTCGTCAAGCAGAAATCAATAATATTTGAAACGAAAGCTGCTCTGGTTAGTGGATTAGCAACCATTGGTGAGAATCCATCTGAGTTTCCCCATCCCCCTAATGCAACAACAATTTTTATTCCGTGTTGATGTGCAGCCGCTACTAATTCGGGATACAAAAACCAACTATCCATACTTAGGCTGCCATCGGCATTTGGTTTAACAAAAGCATGTGCGATGTGAGTTAATTTATTATATTCAATTGCAGTGTAAGGATACACTGAATAGTTTGCATAATAATATCCAACAACAATTTTAGCATTCAAAGGATTGTTATTAAAAAAAGTGAGTATCAGACTAATAACAGTAAAGTATTTTTTCATAAAGGAGAAATTTATTTATTTTTTTCTGCTAACATTTCAACAAGACTTACAAACTTGTAGCCTTTCATTTTTAATTCAGAGATAAGATTATTTAGCATATCGTAAAATTTATCTTTTCTTCGCGGGTCAGTCCCAGGATGAATTAGCAAAATGAATCCGTTTAGTCCGCTTGGACTACTTTTTTCATAGTTAATAATATTATTGAAAATTTGCTGACTTGTAATATATTTACTCCCAAGCTCAGGGTATGTCCAATCCTGGTTTGACAAAGTTCCCGGTGTAAAATTTATTAATGTTAAACCCAATTCGCTGCACCAATGACTAATATCGGCATTATACCATTCATAAGGTGGGAGAAAATAAGGTGCTTGCTCATAAGTAATTCCAAATTTTGCCATCTCATCAAAGTTCTTTTTCAAATCTTCAAGGAATTCTTTTTTGCTTATTAGTGTAGAATCTCGTTTTTCCCAAGATGCATATAAAATGTGTTTATCAGAATGTGCTCCAAGATAATTTCCATCGTTTTGTAATTGTCTTATAATTGAAGCAAACTTGGGATTTCTATAGAAATCACCTGTAAAGAAAAAAGCACCTTTAATATTATGAGCTTTTAAAACGTTGCGAACCTTTTGTAGTCCCTCTGCAAATTCATGTGCGGTAAACACAAGTGTAATTTGTTTTTTAGTAGAATCACCTCTAATAATACCGCCGTACTTATACTTAAAAAATTTCTGCTTTGTCGGCTTGTTACTTTTCTCTTGTAATGCTGATAAATAATAAGTTAAACTTGCGGTGCCATCCATTGTTGGTTCGTTTGTTGAGTAATCACCATAATCGTCATGATAAACCACATAATCCGATTGAAACTCGGCATATTCATCGCCGTTGTAAATTGTAACGCCGCGCAACCCTTTGAAAATTGTCCCGTAAACTGGGCCATCAACTAATCCTCCATCGATTGGATAGTTGTGGTTATGAGAAAAAGCTGAATGTGGATCGGAAGGATAATCTCCATTTTTAGGTAGACCAACGATCATACTTGTACCCCAAGGGTTACAACCGAATAGCCAGTCTCGTAAAGAGGCTTCCATCTCGGCAAAAGTTTTGTCGCCTGTTAAATTTTCATAAAGGTGACATTGAGTAAGAATAGCTACAACTAAATTATTTGAACACCAAATAAATGGAACGCCAAACAAGAATGGATTATTTTTTCCTCTTTGATAAACAGCTTGAATTCCTTTTTTAAGATATTTTACAAAGAGTGGTGAATTAGAGTAATTTCCACTTGCTAAAAAATAATGCCCCAAATTAACAAATGGGTACCATTGGTAGTGACGTGCTGTATCTCTCCCCATCCATGGGGTAACTTCTTCTTGCTTACCAAATTCAACAGCATCTTTCAAATACTTTTCGTTCTTACTTAACAAATAAAGTTGAACAGCTGCCAATTCCATATCATCAACCCAGTTATCCTCTTCGTAAAAATATGGTGAGGTGCATGGTGCGGTTTGACAAACTCCAGGATTTGCTTTACCAAAATCGTAAGCATCAAATGCTTTTTTCCTTATTTTCTTAGAAAATTCAGGGTAATATTTCTCAAGCAAAAGTGAGCCAAGTGCAAATGCTGAAGCATATTTACCTGCAGTAGAAGCAATACCTGTAGTTCTATTTTTGTACTTAAAAACACCTTGGGGTTTACCGGTACAGAAGTAAACTGGGCGCTCGCGGTCTTTCCCGTAGTACGCAGAATCTAATGTTGGAAGTTTAAACCCTATGTGGTCGCGGTCATCTGCAACTTGATTAAACATAAAAGCTGAATCAGGGTTCATTTTGTCGAGCCAATCCAATCCCCATTTTGCTTCATCCAATATATCAGGTATTCCGTTTGAACCTGAATCACCATTAGCATCATATTTATCATCAAAAGCATTTGGATTTTGTTGATAAGCAAAAAGCATTTGGAAAGTTGCATTTGCAGATGTTGTTACATATTTAAGGTAATCTGACGCATCATGCCAGCCGCCAACTACATTAATAAAAGTTGAATCTAAGGTGGGATGGTAAATTATAAAACCATCATGAGTATGACATGAATCCTTTAAAAATGGATTATAGCCGCATTGCTGTTGGCGCATATATTTCAAAAGAAAATCTGCTGTGCCGTTGTAAATATCTTTTGATATTGTAAAAACTGGAGATTTTACGTTACCCGCTGCAATGTAAAATTTCCCTTCTGTTGTTAAATCTGAAAAATTAAGACGAAAGGTAGAAGCAAACGAAGTATAAGTCCCAAAAGGTTTAATATTTTTACTTACTAAAACTTTATTATTACTTATATCGTAAACAGTGAATGAGTTTAATTCAATTTTCTCTTTGCTGATTAGCACAGCAACTTTAATTGAGTTTGGGGTATATCCAAGCTGATTAATTCTTATCCAGCTTTTTTGTGCCAATAAACAATTAGCTGTAAAGAAAGCGATTATAATACTTAAAAATGTTTTCATATATTTTTTTTACTGTTAGATAATTAGCCTTAAGTAAAACAAACTGCGAAGAAGCTTGCTTTATAGTTTTTCAAACACGTTTATTAATTAAATAAGGACAATAAAAATCAATAACTAATTCCAACAGAGAAATAATGTCTGTCTCCCAATACTCCAAAAGGTTCATAAGCATAATCAATTCTAAACGGAATTTGAGAAACCATATACTTAAATCCGATACCTGCGGTCCATCCTCTCTCATCATAATTCATCATATATCCTGCTCTAAGGAAAAGAGTATTCATAAATTTATACTCGCCACCTATTTTTACTTTTTCCTTGTAATCTCTAGGATGCACTGATTCAAAATTAAGAATAAATGATTGTTCTTCTTGCATATTCATAAAGAAATCTAACGGTTGTATACTTAAACCGAAACTAATTGAAAAAGGGAGCGGGAATTCTTCGTTAACATATTTAAGTTCTTTTGAAATATTTTGAAGCACGGCAGCGAACTTAATTCCTTTATAGTGGAAGTCATAGAATGCACCAACATCGGCAGCGATTGTACTATTTGTATATTCTTGTTGTGTAAGGCTCAAATTCGGGTCATTTAAATTATCACCTGCGGTAGCAATCCATGCACTACCTAAATCTTGACTAACAAATTTCAAGTGTACTCCGTAAGAAAATCTATCACTAACTTTTTGTGAAAATGCAATTCCAACAGCAATGCCAGTGGGCGAGAAAACACCAGTTTCAATAAAACCCTGCTCGTTTGAAGCTCGGCGAGTTGCATAAAAATCTCCGTAATCCATAGCTAAAAAACTTACTCCAATAACACCAATATCAGACAGCTTAAAAGAGACAGCAGCTGCGTTGTAATCAATATCTGCAATACCTTCAGTATGATTTAATCCAACATCTACTTTTGGTTCAACCAAGCTAAGCAGAGCAGGATTCCAAAATATTCCATTTGAGTTTACAGTAGTAGTAATACCTGTTGCGCCTTTACCCACAACTTCTGCAGCTATTGGGTTAGAGAGAAATCTAAAACCGACTTGAGCCTTTTTTTCAAACTGCGCATATAACCTCCCTTCTAATAACATCAGATTTAGAGTAATAATAATTATACTCTTGAAATAATTGTTCATAAAACCTCCGTTGTGCATATAAAATTTCTTTTCAAGCATCATTTATCTAACTATAATAAACTTAATTAGCTGGTTATCTAATTTTTCACCGTTTAGTCCTTCACAATTAGTAACTGCCAAAATGTATATTCCGCTTGTTACATATTGGTTAGAATCAGTTCTTTGGTTCCACTCTTCATCGCCCGAGCCATAATGTTCAATAGTTTTAACCAAGTCACCCGTTTCAGTATAAATTTTCAGCGTACATTTTACTGGCAAGTTAAAGAACGAAATTTTATCTGGAGAACCAGCATTCAGTGCACCTCCGGCTGCAGTTGTGGCTGGATTTGGTACAACGCGCACTTTGTTAGATTCACTTAATCCAGGTTTAAATGCAACAGCAGGGAGTTGTGAGCGATTAACAAATCGTGAACTCTCTAATTTTTGTCCTGGATAAATTCCAAATGTATTTTGAGAGCCATTATCGACAGCGGTTACCGCATAATAATAGTCAACCCCACGTACAACATCCTTATCAACATATTCAGTTATTGACCTGTCGGTTGTTTCATAAACAAGTTCCCATTCTTCACCACTGTATTCATCGAGTGGGTCATTTACAAGCAAAGCTCCTTTTTTTCGGTAAACTCGCCATGCGTACCAATCATCAACGCCGGTTTCAGGATCAAGGTAGTAAGAATTATCTGGATAAGACCATTTAACAGTAATAAAACCTGGTCCTGAGTTTACCTCTATATCAGGTGGGGGAGGTGGTGAAGGGATGGGTTGATTATTAATATACCTATTCCACGCCCAATTTGCTTTGTCCATAGTTTTCCACAACGAATCAACCCCTTTTAATATCCAATCTTTTTTTTGCTGGTCAGTAATTTCTCCTTTAAACCATGCACGTCCAACCGAATCAGCAAGATGACGATTTATCCCTCCAACACCAACAGCATAAACGAAAGTTACAGAGTCTGCTCTATGTTCAGCTTCACTTTTAGTTAATTGATAAGGTCCGGTAGTAATAAATCTCATCGGACCTTTCCCCGGTTGGGTCTGAATGCCTGCTGTAATTGGGTCCAAAGGAAATCTTCCACGGCTATCATCGCCACGATAGGTTAATTTTGTTGCAGGACCTGTTCTACCCCAAATATCAGGATCAATATTTGCATGCGGCATCGAATATGGCTGTTTTGGGTCATCAACTTTTTCTTGGGCCGACTTATCGGCATACAATAATGTATAACCAGGGATTTGTGTTGAATATAAAAATCCATTTGTTCTATCTGGGTCTCCAGTATCATCAGTTGAATTATTTGGGTACTTAGCTCCGCCAGGTCTTTTTGAGTCCCAATAATATGCAACGTACAGTGTATCTCTGCTTCTATTTGGCACCAGTTCTGACTTTCTTTTGAACCAGCTATCCAGGTCATCTTCTGCTTCATAACCATAACTACCTATTGTCTGTCTTGTACCACCTTTAGTAGGGCCAAATGAAAAAGCTATAGGAAACCAACAATTAATTGTTTGATCAGGAAGTGTATCTCTCATTGATGTAAGATTATTTGGAGCTCTAATTTCGCCCGTAAACTTATGAGTTACTTTCCATATAAAATAATCTCTATGATTTGGATTGCTAAAGGCAATAACTTCTACATGACTTCTCATTCCAAATTCTGGACAAATATCTTCGAACTCAATTTTAATATCCGACTTTAATTTAGGGTCAACATACCATCTGTAAGGAGGGTCAAGGGGGAGACCATCTACAGTAACATGAGGAGGGCGGTAACGTCGTATTTCCATCGCCCAATAATTTGCACTAAAATTTGTTGTTTTGTTAGAACCTGTAGCACCCATAATTTGTTTTTTACCATTCTGATCAATAATGCCATTATCATCTAAAACAACAGGATTGAATATTTGGTAGAGCATGTTCGATTTCCATACATCCATCGGCCAGTTAAATGCAATATCCCCAGTATTGCCAGTATATTCATAAGTCCAGCTGAACTGCGAAAGTAAACCACCTTCACCATTAATCTTATTGAAAGGCATTACGTAAGAGCCTACATCAATTTTCATTGGTGGGGGATAGTAATTTCGTTCTTGTGGTCTAAGTTCGCTTAACAACATTAAAACAATAAGAAAAACGATTTTAATACTTAGCCTTGGTTTCATTTTAATCCTCTTTCAAAAGTTATATTAAAAATTAATTCGTAAACCTAGAATTATTCGCCTTGGATTAAGAAACAACGGTGCTGTCCACCATCCTATGTTAATATGACCATCGTCAGATTTGTACTCACCCCATTTATCGTTTCCTCCTTTATCCGGAGTTCGTAATGAGTTTTTATAAGCACTCAACTGCGAGGTAGACATATTTTCGGTCATAAGCCATTTATTGTTTGTAAGATTTTTAATCGTTATAACAAACTCAATATTGCCAAAGTTAGTTGATATTGATTTGCTTCCTCTAAAGTCAATGTTCCAGTAATTAACTCTATCTACCCAATGTTGAAGTCGAACTTGTGTTTCTTCGGGATTTAACAGTACTCTGCCGCCATCTTGCCATTCAAAAAAGAAGTTAGCATAGAGTTCACCTAACAAACGAATCCCAAATAGTTCAGGACCAAAATCAGAAGGAGTATGAATGTTTAAATTAATGTTTGCACGCGGTCTTGGTTCTGTGTTATAAAGAGCAGCGGAACGAATTTCCCTATCGCGAGCAATTACCCGGTCCTCATAAACTGTTGAAAGACCTGTTTGACCTATACTTTGCAGTTGATAATCGTACATTGCGTTAAAGGAAATAAACTTTCCAAACGGCCGTTCAAATCTTAATTCAATGCCTCTAATATCCCGATATTTATCTGGTACATATTCTGTTACAATATTATCTTGATAATAATTGATAAAAGTTCTTGATAACGGTTCATTAGAAATATCTTTATAGTAGGCTGTTGCATTAATTATAAAATCATCAAAAAACATTTGTTCATAACCAAATTCGTATGAAACTGTTCGCTCCATTGGTAAATCTGGAGTAGGAACAGCTACTGAGCTTACACTCACACTTGTGTTATAGAGCATTAAGGTAGGCGGCCTTTGATAAAAATGACCGTAGTTAAAATATAATTTACTGCTTTCAGTAATTGGGAAGGAAACACCAAGTCGTGGAGACAATTTAATTTGAGTTTTGTTTTCTGTTCGGGGCCAGCCTGGAGGATTTTCAAGCAGGCCTCTAAATGCAACCCATCGCTCATAACTTAATGCATCCCCAGGTAAGTTTTGATAAATTTCGTTATACAATTTTCTATAATTTTCATCTTCAGGAAATCCAACTTTAAAGCCTTCCTTCATAGGATTAAAGTAATCAACACGGAATCCCAGGTTTAATATCATCCCTTCGAACTCAAGTTTATCCTGTGCGTACAATCCAATTTCAAGAGGAGAAGCTTTATAATACTGCCATGTATCCGGAGAATAGGATTTTTGAGATTGTAGCCATGTACCGCTGTAGACAAATAAATCTTGAAGCCTTGCCGAAAAACCTGCTTCAACTTGATGATGCCTGCCAAGCTGCATTGTTAAATCACCATTTAATTGATAAACATAGGAATAAGAAGAATCGATTCTTTGAGTTCCACCAAACATTCTAAATATTCCTAATACATCGTTGCCGTAATTAGTTGCAGCGTTGGGAGAGCCATATATAGGCACGTAGTATGTATAAGTTCTTTTTGCAGCTTGGCTGTAATAAGAAACTAATTTTGTGGAATCATTTGGGTCAAAAGCAAAGGGATTTAGTGATTGATCTGTATAACCAACATTAAAATTAATTGTGTAAAATGCTGAATTAGATAAAGTGTGAGTTAGCCTGAGACCACCAACAAAATAGCGTTGGTCATAAAATTGTAATCGACTTTTATTGAAAATCTGGTCAATACTGTTGCCGCTTATAAGTCGTGCCTGCTGAATAACTGAGCTCTCTGAACTATTAAGAAATGAAAAACTAGAGGCTATATCTACAAGTGCACCTCCATAATTTGTTGTTCTGCCTCCGCTTACAGTTTCAACTTTTGAATAAAGCCCATCAACAGATAATTTTATGTCCCTATTAACTTGTGTTGTTAACTTTAATTGCGTATTCCAGTCGACATAGTTGTTTCTTGGTCCAATAGGAAAAGCTAATTGTGAATTTTCGTATTTAAATCCAAGAAGAAATGTTGTTCTATTTGCAAACTCACTCCACAATGGTATAAAAGATCCGGGCAATGGACCAGTAATACTACCCTCGAAATAGTAATCTGGTTTATTTGCAAACTCATATTGTGGGTGTTGTGCTTTCCATAGGTCTAGTTTCTGCAGTGAATCCAATGCGCGTTCAGGTGTAGTGCGGTTAGCCCAACCTTTAAAATCTCTAAACTCAATAGGCACTAAAGTATCGCCTGGAGGAACACCATGCATTGCATATTCACCCGCATAAACTTTGTAGATCCATGATTCATCGCTCCATGGGTTTACTCCAAAAAATTTTTTTTGTGCAGGTGCATAATCAAATTTTAGAGACAATGTGTACCTGTCACGGCTTCCTTCTTTAGTAATTACATTTAACAATCCCGACCTAATGCCGCCGTACTTTGCTTCAAAACCGCCGGTTAAAATTTGTATTTCTTTTATTGTTGTAGTGTTAAACGACATGTAAGACGTTTCCGAACGTGGGTCTTGCAGCGAAATGCCGTCCATTTTAATAGCCGTTTCACGAATATCCCCACCTCTTACACTCAAACCATTACCCTGCTCGCCACTAACTAATTGGATGCCTTTTAGTTTCCCTACAAACTCATCGACACGCAAAATTGGCATTTCTTCTATTCTTTGAGTGGTTATTACCTCTTGAGTAGCTGATACATCAGCTTTTATTAAATCTCTTTGTGCTACTACTACAAGTTCCTGCATTTGAACAGCAGAAGTGCTCAATTCAAAATTAACAAGAATTGTGCGGTCCGGGTCAACTTTAACAAATTCTTGTGAGACAGCATTATAACCTATCATACTTGCACGCACTACGTAAACGCCGGGTGGAACGTTTAATATAAAATAATAACCATCTGCATCTGTAGCTGCTCCAAGCGGGGGGTCAACTGCCACACGCACACCATTAGGCTGAATTGAGTGAGTTATAATAACATTGGCAGAAATTAGCGGTTCATGTGTAGCTGCATCAATTACACGGCCTGAAATTTTACCGTTACCAGCTATTAAATCCGAAACGCTAATTCCAGATACTAAAACCAATAATAAAAACAATGAAAAACGGTGAATCTTATGATTAATTATCATTTCTCACCTCTGTCTTTACTTATTTAACCAATCATTTATTAGTTTCTTGGGCAATTTCTTTTTAATGGAAAAATGCTACCGCACACGCATAAAAAAATTATTCAATGCTGTTAAGTATCTCAAACAAATAGATTTTAAAAAATTTTTCTTGAATTAATTGCTAAAATTGAGTAACATCATTTGTTTTAATGTTTATCCTTTCATTATCACTTTGAACTTTTCAAAAAAAGAGTTCTTCTATGTCTATTATCGCTATTGATCTTCTAAGTACATCTTTTACGTTAGCAGTATTTGGGAAAAGTGGAAGGATTTTTGAAAAGCAGAAATTTGATATCACTTCATTAAATGGTCCACAGGTAAGCCATTTTATTCAAAAGCAAATAAATGCTACAGTAAAAAAATTTAAAGGGCAGCCGCTTCAAATTAAATCAGTAGGAATTGGTGTACCCGGGATTTATTATTCAAAAACAGGAACCGTATGGGCACCAAATATACCAGGATGGGAAAGCTATCCGCTAAAAAAAGATTTGAATTATCTGCTTATTGATGAAAACATAAAAACAAAAATAGCAAGCAAACGTACATGTGATATACTTGGAGAAAAATGGCAAGGTGCTGCTAAAAACACAAGGAACGCAATTTTCCTTTCTGTAGGAAATGGCATTGGTGCTGGCGTTTTGATAGACGGCAGAACATTATATGGTCACAATGATATTGTTGGAGCTGCAGGCTGGCTAACATCATCTACTCATTATAAAGATGAATTTAAGGGAACAGGGTTCCTTGAAAGTTTAGCATCTTGGAAAGGAATTCTAAAGAAAATAATTGATTACACTAAAACAAAAAATTATAAAGGAAAATTAAAAAACATCCCGGCTCAAAAATTGACCATTAATGATTTAATTATTGCTTACGAAGAAAATGACCCGGCTGCAAAAAAAATTATAAATGAATCAATAAAACTTTGGGGAACTGCTGCAGCTAATTTAATAAGTCTATTTAACCCCGAAGTCCTAATTTTTGGCGGCGCATTATTTGGACCTACATTAAAATTTTTGGATAAAATAAAAGCTGAAGCTGAAAAATGGGCTCAGCCAATTTCTATGGTAGGGGTAAAGTTCTGCGGTTCCAAACTTGGTGAAGATGCAGGGCTGTACGGCGCAGGATTCCTTGCTTTAAAAAAATTTTGACTGAACATATAATAAAGTAGCATAAATCGGTCAGTAAAAAGCTAAGTATATTTTTTAGATACTGACCGCACAATAAATAGCATTTTATATCGTTAACTTAGTTAAAAAATTTTTACACAGATGAAGGAGGAAAAATGAAACCAACTTCCCTTAAACCTAAAGCTGGATTGGCTTTTGAAATATTTTTTCCTTTAATATCCTTATTTGCTACTTTTTTTATTGTCTTTTTATTCAATACACATATCATAGCTCAAACTACTATAGTTAAAGGAAAATTATTAGATGAAGAGGGAAAACCTTCAAGATATTCACTCGTTGGAATTGCGCCTTCTGAATATGCAAATGCTGCTAATTTTGTCGGCTGTGATGAAGAAGGCAACTACAAAATTTCTTTGAAAAATTCAGGTTTCAATTTCGTGCTTTATTCAATGCCAAATCACAACCCACTAAGAGTCCCTATCCTTAATAACAAAAACAAAGAGGTTACCATAAACGTTAATCTGGTTCCATACGAGTTTAAAGATAATCTTGATGAAGTTGGTATCGCCGGGTCATTTAACAATTTTAATATTGGTTCACCGGAAAAAATGATTAAAAAAGAAGATGGCACTTTTCTTTTTGAAGTAAAAACTGACCAAGACGAAATAAAATACCAGCTATGCGGCATTGAAAAGAACGGCAGAAGTATTAACGCACCTCTATCAAGTAGTTTTGAGCCGGATTCTTCCGGTGATTATATATCAATTGCAAAAGTTAAGGATGGCAAAGCTGTAATTGTTTTTGACCCTGCTAATTTACTTAAGAAAAAAGCTGAGCCTAATGTTTCTTTTAATAAAAATTCAATAGATGAAAAAATATGCAACCTTTTTAGCGAGCACAAAAGAATCTCACAAGATATCTCCAATAAAATGGAAACTTATTTAAAAGCTAAAGGAAACATCCAGAATTTTCAGTATGAAAATACAAATTATCTCGATGGGCTTCTTAACAAAATTGAGTCTGAAAAAGAAAAAGAAGTTAAAGACTGCCTAAAGTTATTTTATATCTCTTTTGCCCCGTATAAAATGAAAAATTATAATAGAGAGAAAGCAACTTCTTTTTTTGAATCTCTATTGCCACAAAATGAAATTTGGGAATTAATCCCAAATGCTTTTTTCTCTTTGTATGCTTTATTCCCGCAGCATAAATGGAATGAGATACAAAATAATTTTTTGAAAAATTCAAAAAGTGTAACTCTAAAATCAAATATCTTTGGATACAAACTATCATTAGCTAAACAGAAAGGTGATGAAGAAGAACTAAAAAAACTTCATACGCTCATTTCAAATGAATATAAGGATGTAAAGGAATTACAGAATATTTTAAAATATTATCCTATTGAAACAAAAATAAAGACTGGGGCAAAAATTCCAGATTTTGAAGTCAAATCACTTGATAATCCAAATGAAGTATATTCTAAACAAAGTATGCTCGGCAAAATTTACATGATAGATTTTTGGGCTACCTGGTGCGGTCCTTGCGTGGGTGAAATGAAAAATCTTCATAAAGCATACGAAAAATTTAAGGATAAGGGGTTCGAGATATTAAGCCTTTCGCTTGATGCGAAGCCTGAAGATGTATTTAAATTCAGAGAAGAAAAATGGAAAATGCCATGGAAAAATGCCTTTTTAGAAGGCGGGTGGCAAAATCCTGTTTGTAAAAAATTTGAGGTGGTAGCTATTCCTGAACCAATTTTAGTGGGCGCAGACGGTAAAATTTTGGCTTATGGCGGTGAGCTTAGAGGAGAGAGTTTAGAAAAAACTTTGTCAATTTATTTTAAGAGACATCTGAAAAATTGAATTATCAGCGGTTGTCATTCCCACGTGGGAATACACCGCTTCGTGGAAAGTGGGAATCTACTTTGAAAACAATGGATTCCCGTTTGCACGGGAATGACTCATTGATTTTTTCAGAAGTCTCTTTAAGTAAATCTTTTTCGCAAATTTTTAAAATAAACCTTAATAACAGTCAGTGGAACAGTATTCATTAATTCATTAAGTTTGTATTACGGAGACATGGTTTAGATCAAACCAGGCGGCGGACTTAGTTGGACGTCGCCAAGTCTCCGCTGTTTTTAAATATTTTTTTTTCGCTAAAAAAGGAAAGTTATTTCAATAACAAATTTGTTTTACTTCTGTAATTCAAATCCTACTTTTATTTCAAATTGCCTTTCAAAAACTTGCTTGTAAGAATCATATCTGTCCAAAATAATTTTTTATATCGTCCCTACGGGACTCTTTGATGAGAATTCATCCACAAATTCTATAGATATTTTGTCCCTAATGGGACAAAAAGCTTTCACGAAGTGATGGATTTCCATTGAAAATTGTTATTTTCTCGTTAGGGATTGAATATTTCTAAAAGATTTACAACCCTTTTAATTCAAAGTAGGGACGAGATAGGTTTTATCAACTAATTAAGAAAAACAATTCCCGAAAGGGATTTGATTCCAAAATTATTTTGGATACTAATGATTAGCATGTGTTTTTGTATAAATCTTTCTGCTGAACTTTTTGTAATATAATTATGTTAGTAAATAAAAATTTGATTACAAAATGAGAAAAAAAGTTATTCTAACTGGCTCTACTGGGTTAATAGGCAAAAAATTATTTCTCAAGTTAAAGGAAAAAGAATATGATGTAATTATTTTTTCACGAAACTTAGATAGAGCAAAAAGAATTAATTTTGGTGCAAAAGATTATGTCCATTGGGATGTTAAATCTGCAAACGACTTAAAAGGAAAACATGATTGGGAAAAACAATTGGAAGAAGTTCATGCAATCATTCATCTTGCTGGTGAAAATATTATGGCAAAAAGATGGACTTCAGGACACAAAAAGAAAATATTGGAAAGCAGAATTTATGGAACAAGGTCTTTGGTAGATGCTGTCAGCAATATACAAAATAAACCAAAGGTTTTTATTTGTGCTTCTGCAGTAGGTTACTACGGCAATTCTGAAAATGAAGTCGATGAAAATTCCCCATCAGGCAATGGCTTTTTAGTTGAAGTAGTAAAAAAGTGGGAAGAAGAAGCGGCTAAAATAGAAGACTTAAATGTAAGAAGAGTAAGTATTCGACTTGGGATAGTACTCGACAAAAACGAGGGTGCTTTGCCTAAATTGTTGCTTCCATTCAAATTGTTTATGGGCGGATATTTAGGAAGCGGTAAGCAATGGTTCCCGTGGATACATATCGAAGATGTAGTAAACATATTTTTATTTGCGCTTGAAAACAATCAAATTGCAGGTGCACTTAATGCCGTTTCTCCAAATCCAGTTAGAATGAAAGAGTTTTGTAAAATACTTGGTAAAGTAATGAACCGACCATCATATTTGAACGTGCCGGCCTTTGCCATAAAAGCAGTACTTGGGGAAGCTGCAAATAGTATATTAGAAGGGGCTAAGGTTATACCGCTAAAAGCCTTCAGTAATGGATACAAATTTAGTTTTGATAAGCTTGAAGACGCACTAAGAAATATTTTAGAAAATTAATTTATGAGCCTACTCTAAAAAAGTCTAATTAGTAAAAACGAACCCGTAATTTGATTCTAAATCAAATTCAATCTTCTTTAAAAAGACCTTTTTAGATTCGGCTCATTTACTCATACCAAGAAACAATTTGATATGAACCCGTACCAGGGAAATATGGCGGCGAAGCAATCCTAAGACGCTCATCGTATCTATATCTTTTGTTAAATCCAGTTACAACCCCATAATTATCAAAAGTACCAACTGCTTTTCTAACTTTTTGTTGAATACCGCCGTACAAATCAATAAAACCCCCACCAACTCTAGTATCGTAATTTTCAGCTCCAAAGCCTGCCTGTTCGCTGTAAATTGAAGCATCAATTTTAATTCCTGTTCTGTTCACAAGGTTATCAGAAATTAATACTTCATTTTGAGTTACAATACCAAAAAGATCAGTAGATGAAGGATTAGTTCTTGGGTCTGTATTGTAAACCACATCATCATCAAGAAATACTTTCCCTTTAGATTGCGCATAATTACCCGTCGCAGAGGCACCAACAGTGTACTGACCTTTAATTGTTCCTTTTAATCTTATATTTCCATTATCTACAAAAATTACACCGTTAGGCGCAAAAGTGGAAAGCAAAACGCTTGTATATTTATCTCTTGACCTGAATTTATATTTTAAACTATCACCTTGAAAAGTAAGATATACAGTATCTTTGTTAGTAAAAACTGCTCCACCAGAATTTGCTGCAGCTCTTAAATTACTTACGCCATCTGTAGGCATTGGTATATCAACACCGTTTTCATATCCTCCATAAAATTTTGGGTCATCTGTCCCAGGTACCCAAACTTGAACTCTTCTCCATCTATTTCCAACTCTAACCCACCTTGTTTCCCAATGACCAGGATTGAAATAAACTAAGCTATCGCGGTTTGTAACTTTACCCCAAAAAACTGGCGAGCCAGCAACTTGCAAATTGCCTTGAATATGCAGTGGTCCCCAAACAGTATCACCCGTCGTCCACCAAATATTAGATGGCTCTTGTGCCGAATAATATGTAAACTTCGAGAACTTACTCGGTTGTAATGTTACTTGAATTTGTTTCGTAACTCCATCATATATACCAGAGGCGATAATCTTACGTATATTTTGAAAAGGGTCTACAACTTCAACAGTAACGTTTATCGTACCACCCCCAAAAGTCATGTTATTATAACCTGCTGTCCATGCAGGATCTAAGAATATTCTGTTACATGCCATATTTGCAGCTGCACTGGCAAGATTGTAAGCGGCCGTCTCATCGTAATAACTTGTTAGGTTATCTACTGAAGTAGTTGCAACACGATTAAAATTGCTGCCTGCAACTAAAAATATTAAGCTAAATCCTAATACTAATAATATTGCTGCTTTACCGCCCATTTCTTTTTTCTAACGATTATTTAAATTTCTTGCTACTAAACGAATTTGTCGCCAAAAAATTGTTGAATATTGCTGATTATAACCTGCAACTGTTTCTACTTGTAAATCAATTTCAATTCTGTGTATTTCCCCTGGATGTACAACTGGAGTTGGCAAAATAGAGCCTAATGAATTATAGTAAGTAAGATGAAATAAAGTTACACCCAGATTAGAACCGCGTGGGGTTTCGCTATTTAACACTCTGTATAACATTCTATCATTAGGATTTGGAGTACTGGATAGTTCACTTGTTGGACCTAAGTAATAATGAAGCGTATCTACATTGCCATCGCCGTTGGGATAAAGCGGGGGGTTAGCAACGTCAGTTAAAAATGTAATGCTACTCGTATCGGCGTAAATTATAGCCTTTGAAGGATCCGGAATCTTATTAAAATTTTTACAATAACCAATTTTTCTAAAATCGTATTCAATTAGTTTAACAATCTCAGTAAGATCCTGCTGAACAATTAATTCAGAACTGTTTGTATAAGTATTTTGCACTGTTGCATCGTTCAGACGCAAAAGAATCAACAACAACATTGCACCAATAACTGTTGAACCTAATATGTCAAGTAATGTACTTGAACCCATATTATTTACCTAAAGTACCAATAACTATAAACTGTCTTTAGCAAAATTGTATCTTGCTTAGCAGTGTTTTCATCTATCATAGCAGGACTTGTAACTTTAACTGTTAATCTTTTATTCCATGTTCTTTGATTTGATACTTGTTCTGGATTAGCATCCGAAACATAATCTACAGCACAAAAAGTCTGAAAAACGATATATGCACTGCTCGATATATACACAGTATCAATTTTAGGTGTTGTTCTAAAGGCGTTAAAGTCATCTATGTCGTCGAAAGCAGGATAAACTTCGCCGGTTTCGGCTTTTAACACTGCACTCAATTGATTTGTGCTTGAAACAGAACCTGCAATTGTGTTTTCGTCAAAAGACTTACTGGTAGCCTCTTCTATTAATGAAGTTGCCATCGATACGGATAACAAGCCTATTTTTGAACGATCTAATACATTGTTAGTTGTTAATAATGTAGCATTAACTCTTAAAATTACTAAAGAAAGTAAGAAAATTGCCCCTATTGTAATTAACATTTGACCAGTATTCATAATGCTATCTCTTATCCAATAATAAGATAAATAATTTTAGTACTTGTCTCAATCAGTTTTTTATAAATACCTTTAATTTATTTATTATCGGTTAAATTATTTTTTTGTTTACTAAGGTGGTAAATGTTTAGGATTGAAAATTTTTATTAGCTTAGTAGCCGTTTGCCTTTTTAGCCTTAAGAGTAATTTTTAAGTTAATTAATGCGGCTACTACTCTAACCACGAAACAACTTCGTAGCTTTTTGTATTTGGGAAAGATGGTGGGACAGAAGTTAAAAACCTATTATCGTAACGATGGACAAATTTTAAGCCTCTTATTGGGTTACCTTTATAATCATATTGAGCCGTAGCCCTGGTATTTGACGCAATTAATCCTCCTAATATGTTCCATTGACCTAAGAAATTCTGATTAATCAGGCCATCTTCAGGACCGATAGTACCGTTTTGTGCATACATAGAAGCTTGCGTATAAATATCTTTCCCGCGTGTATTAGGGTTATCTTGAATTCGAATATTCTGTTCAGCTACAATACCAAGCATATCGGTTGAATTAGGATAAATTCTGGGGTCTTTGTTATAAACAAGATTATCTTCAAAGTAAACATTACCTGCATTTGTAATTTTTGATTTTGCCGCCACTATTGTTACTTTACCATTTAATGTACCCTTTGTATAAATATTTCCGCCTTGTACATATATTACACCATTAGGAGCGAAAGTACTTAAGTTAACCGTTTTAGAAGATGACCAATTTCCAGCACCAATTTTCTGACTATAGGTTAAAGTACCGTCAGAATTAAAATAAAGCCTTACATTTACTAAACTTTTTGTTCTTGTAGTGTCATAAAAAATATAATCAGCGTTAGAACGCAAGTTTGTTGTATCAAACTCCAATGGAATATTTACGCCATCTTCGTAGCCTCCATAAAATTTAGGGTCTTTTGGTGAGCCCATCATTTTCAATCCTTTTGCGGAAGTAGCTTTTCCCCAAAATACTGGTGAGCCGTAAGTTGTTAGCCATTCATTAACATGAAACGGTCCTTCAAATGTATCTCCCGTAGCAGGGTAAGCACTCATAGTTGAATAGTAATTACCAAACTTTGCAAAACTGCTTCCTCTTAGTAATACTTCTACAACTTTAGTTACACCATTATAGGTTCCTTCAGAAATTATTGTGGCAGTTTGACCACCAGATGATTGACCGCTACAATCGCCCAGATAATCACCGTGTGCTAAATGTGAAGGTACTGCGGAAACAGGTACCCACATTGAATGTTTTGCATTAGGATTACCTGGGGGAGTGTGACATATTAACACTTTTCCTGCAGTACCGGTTATTGTATTGCTAACATAAACATTCAAAACGCCTCCATCAAAACTTAAGTTCTGGTAACCGGCATCCCATGTTTTATCCATAAATATTTGATTTGCTGCCATGTTCGCACCACTTACAGCTATATCGTATGCTTTAGTTACAGTATAATAACTTGAATAATTATCAACTGCGCGTGTAGATAGATTAGAGAAATTTAAACCTACTACTAAGAAAATCATACTAAAACCAAGTACAACTAAAAGTGAAGCCTTGCCACCCATTTTTTACGCCTTTATCTATTTCTTAAATTTCTTGCAGCCATTCTTATCTGTCGCCAAAAAATAGTTGAATATTCATTATCATAAGCAGCATAATTTTCAACTTTGACATCAATTTGCATTGTGTTGATTTCACCTGGTACAGCGACTGGGGTTGTTAATTCGTTACCTAATGAATTAAAGTAACGTATCTTAAATTGTGTCACGCCTAAATTAGAGCCATTTGGTGTTTCACTATTAACAACACGGTATAAAATTCTATCTCTTGGGTTAGGTGTTGAAGATAATTCACTGGTTGGACCTGTATAATAATGCAATGTATCAGGTATTCCGTCTGAATTCACATCGGTTAAAAAAGAAATCGAGTTCGAATCAGCAAAAAGAATTGCCTTAGATGGATCAGGTATTGCCTGCCAATCTTTACAATAACCAATTTTCCTAAAATCATATTCTAATAGTTCCACCAAGTCAACTAAGTTTTGTTGAACAATTAGCTCTCCACCGTAAGTGTATGTATTTTCAACTGCAGAATCGTTTATCCTTAATAAAATCAGCAACAACATACCGCCAATTATAGTTGAACCCAAAATATCAATTAAGGTGCTAAATCCCATATATCACCTAAAATACCAATAACTAAAAATTGTACTTAGTTTAACAGTATCAGACATAGAAGGACTAGTAACTGTTACAGTGAGTTTTTTATGCCAGGTTTTTACTGAAGAAGGCACATCTGGATTAGTTGGATTAACATAAACTACTTTGCACTTAATGTTAAAAACAGCTGATTGGAAAGTTGAATCTCCTTCAGTAGATTTTGAAAAATTATTGAAGTCATCAAAGTCATTAAAATTTGGGTAAACCTCTCCAGATTCGGGTCCAAGATTCAATGGATCCGTTAAGCTAGATAAACTTGACACACTTGAAGTATCGGTTGCAGAATCAAATGCTTTGCTAGTTGCTTCTTCAATTATCGATGAACCTAAGGAAACAGCCATTACACCAAACTTAGTATCCAACATTACTGACGACGTGCTAAAAAAAACGTTATTAATCCGCAAAATAACAAGTGTAAGTAACACTATTGCTCCTACTGTAATAAAAAGCTGGCCAGTACTCATTGTAAATTTCTTTTTTTATTAATCCTTATAACAAGATTCGTGCTAACGGACTCACATCAAAAATAAAAAAAATAAAGCAAATTATTAATAACATGTAATATCGACAGGTAAAAAGGTAATGGGCAAATTATTTACCGCACAAAAAGCATTCAATACTTAACAAGAAAGTTCTTATATTAATTAATAGAATTTCCTGGGGGTTCAGGTGGAACCAATTAACATTCTTACTGCTTTGGGAGTATTTTTATCCATGGCTGCAAATTGGTCGGGTACAAAGAAAGGATTAAAAACTTCCATAACAAAAGTACAAGAGCGGCCCGATAGTTTTCTACAGAAATTACCTCCAAATGTATCGGTTATTATTTTATTGTTTATTTTCTTTGGCATATTTAATATAGGCGTATTGCCCACAGAAATTAAGAACAATTATAATAACTTAAGGATTGGTGGATTGATAATTTTTTATTTATTCTCATGGCTGCAAGTAGTTTCCTTTCGTTCTTTAGGTAGCTTTTACACACAAGAAATTGTAATATTAAAAAGACATGAATTATGTACATCTGGGATTTACAAAACAATCAGGCATCCACAATATTTAAGTCAAATTTTGAGTGATTTAGGCGCGGGAATAGCTTTGATGAGTTACCTGGTTATTCCACTTACGCTACTTGCTGAACTCCCGCTTTTTATAATGCGTGCTAAATTAGAGGAAAAATTATTATCCAAACATTTTAACGAAAAATATAATTTATACAAAAAACAAAGTGGTTTTTTTATTCCTTTTATTGGTTAGAAAATTTCATGAAACAATTCAAATTAGCATTTCTAATCTTAATAACTATTTCACCGCTACTTAATGCTCAAAGACTGCTTAAAATAACAGTTAACAACAATGGCAAAAGTTCGTACTTAACTTACATATTGCGAAACAGAATATCATACGTTCCTTCAAAAGAAATTGCCGAGCTTCTCTCAGGGGGCTACTATTATAATTCTGATGCAGCAAAATCTGAAATTAAATTTGCTAATTACAAGATAAAATTCACAGCAAGAAGTCAGTACATAATAATTACTCCACAAAACAATAAACCAACTATAATTCAACTCCCTTTATCTGCATTACTAATTAATAATGATGTATTTTTGCCGCTTCTTTATTGTACTGAATACTTAGGATTAGCATCCGGCCACAAACTAATTTTTAACGAAAAAGCTAAGGATTTAATTATATCCAATGAGCCTCTGGATAATGAAAGTTTATCGTTATTTGAAGAAAGCATTTTAGATACAGTAAGTAAAAAAGAAAAAATTCCAAATGAAATTAATTCTAAATACGATATATATGATATAAAACTTGAAGAGAAAATAAACGGAACACTGATAAGATTAAAAACAAGTAGAAAAATAAGTTTACCGAGTTATTCAATTAACGATGGCATTTTATACATCTTTTTTTCAAAAGCATCAATTGCACCAAATATTATTAACTCTGTCAACAAAATAGGTCTGATAAACAATGCAAAACTAAAAGCATTTAGTTCGGGAAATTTCCAGCTTGAGTTCGGGCTTAAAGAAGGATATTCATCCGTTGAGGCGTTTGAGGATGTTGAAAACAGTGATATTTTAATTACTATTCACAATAAGTTATTTAATACGGTTAATGAATTAGAAGAAGCTAAAGCAAAATGGACATTTGATGCGGTAGTAATTGATGCTGGACATGGTGGTAAGGATCCGGGTGCAATTGGAGTTACAGGCGTAAAAGAAAAAAATATCAATCTTGGCATCGCACTAAAACTTGGTAAACTTATTGAATCTAACATGAAGGATGTTAAAGTTATTTATACCAGGAAAAAAGATGAATTTATTGAATTATATAAACGTGGAAAAATTGCAAATGAAAACGGAGGAAAACTTTTTATTTCAATACACTGCAATTCTACCCCACATAAACCAAGTAATTTACGAGGATTTGAAGTTTATCTTTTAAGACCAGGAAAAACAAAAGAAGCAATTGCCATAGCAGAATTTGAAAACAGCGTAATTAAATACGAAGATAATCCAGACCGCTACCAAAAATTGACCGATGAAAATTTTATTCTGGTAAGTATGGCTCATTCTCAATATATGCGTTACTCGGAAAAGTTCTCTGATATTCTTAATCAGCAATGGGAAGAAAATGTTGATATCCCTTCATTAGGAATTAAACAAGCCGGATTTTATGTACTGGTCGGCGCTTCAATGCCGAGTGTGCTAATTGAAAGTGGTTTTTTATCTAACCGTTCAGATGAAAAATTCTTGAAAAGTTACAATGGACAAATGAAAATTGCTAAAGCAATCTTTAATGCGTTAAAAAAATATAGGTCATACTACAATAACGTAATTCAAGAGGGCAGATAAGAATAACTGAATAAAATTTAATTAAGCTAAATTTTTTACCTGCACGTGCTGGCAGGTTAGAAAAATAGGGGTTGTAATAGTGACAAAAAATCATGTGCTTTAATTGCTTCAAAGATTTTGTATTTTTTAATCGTAAAAAAATTTAATTGGGTTACATTTAATGGAAAAGACACCTCAGCTTGGTTTATCAATAAAACTCTTACTTTTTGCCATTCCTATTATTTTTGTATTAGCAAGCTGCACCAAAGAAGTCCCCGAAGCTGAAAGAAAAACTTCCAGGTCCGAAGAAAACGAAGTAAGGAAAACACTTAACTTATGGGTTAATTTCTATAATAATGGTGACTTGGAAAATTTAATTGGTCTTTATACAGATGATTACATAGAATCCACAGCAAACGATGAAGACATTGTAGGAATAGATAAAATTCGCTCAGAATTATCTCAATATATGTCACAATACAATGGAGGGAAGTGGAAAATTACAATTGAAGAAGTTCAGGCTTCGGGAGATTTAGCATTTGCAAGAGTTAACGGCGAATTCGAGATGTACTACGGTAATTCACCAACAACAATTTATTCTGAAAAAAGTATAAAAATTCTCAAGAAACAAAAAAACGTAGGGTGGAAATTCTATAGAACGATGAGAATACCCACATTTACTTATGATGCTACCACCAAATAAAGCTAACTCTAAGTACTGCTTTTCACCGCAGAGACGGAGAGACGCTGAGACCACCAACAAATAGAACTGACTCTAAATACCTTAAAAAATCTTGCTAATACATTAAATGCCTATAACAGTATAGGCTCTCACAAAAGTTTTATTAACATTTTCTTAAAAAAAATTTACCCACCTACTCTATTAGCTTTTACTCTAACTTCATACTTCTTTGAAAAGTTGTTTTCGTACAACGAGATGTTCATTTTAAAATTTTTTCCTTTAACATTATACTCGCTTGTATTGACAGTATCAACTAATAGGCTATCACTAATACATTCAGTTAAAAATGAGTGAATGACAGCATTAGCATTTTCTTTTGAGTTATACTTCAACTCACCCTCAGCTTGATAAACGCCATCTTTATTAGAAACAAAAACCAATCTGTAATCCTTTGTTTGATAAAATAAACACTGCATTTCTGGATTGCTCAGGTCCTGATGAATTGGTTTTCCATATTTTTTAATTACATCACTGTTACTTTTTCCTATTAACTTGCATACTGCAACGTCTTGAGCAAATAAAGTATTGTTTAGCGATAAAAACATAGTTACAAACAATAAAGAACTGATAAACCTAATCATTTTGACCTCCATTTATTTTGCAGTTTCTCATTTTCAGTAATTGGGCATCTATTAAAAAAATGGCGCATTCTATCAGTCTCTGAAGAGAAAAATGGAGGGTATTTTAGATAATATAATTTTAACGAACCAGTCATTTTTTTATTCAAATAACTAATTGACCGGAAATTCGTTAATCAATTTTAACATTATTGAATATTATCTACAACTCATTTATACTTGCACATGTTGTTTACAATAAAGACATAATGTTAAAAAAGTTAATGATGACTTAAGATTACGGGTTACTTGTCTTTATCAACTAAATATAACAGCATTTTATTTTTTACAGTAAATTAAGCTTTTTCAATGAATGAATTAGAAATTAAACCAATAAAGCCAGTAACTACTATTCTTTTTTTTGGTGCACCTGCAATTTTACTTTGGGCTGCAACACATTATGGAATTGATTTTGTTTGCTGGTTATTTGGGGTAAACGATTTATTAAGTTGGGTTATAATTGGAGGAATTTTTTATTTCCTACTTTTCTTGACTTCACTCATTATAATTAAAAAAGAAGGAACAGAATTAAAATTACATGAAATTAAAAAGCGTCTTAGATTAAACCCAATTTCAAAACAAGATTGGGAATGGACTTTTATTGGATTTATGCTTGTACTTGTCTTATCAGCTTTAATTGTGTACTTCAGATATGCGCTAACAAATCAAATTTACACTGTACCTTCCTTTTTAGACATTAAGCCGCTTAAACCTAATGAACTTTGGATATTAGCTATATGGTTAGTAAACTTTTTCTTTAATGTTATTGGCGAAGAATTTCTTTGGAGAGGCTACATATTAACACGTCAGCAGCTGAGTTTAGGAAAATATTCATGGTTAGCAAATGGGTTACTTTGGACTTTATTTTATTTCAGTTTTGGTATTGATATGCTAATTAATATGCTGCCATTCTTTTTTGTAATCCCTTTCATTGTACAGAAAAGAAAAAACACTTGGACTGGAATAATAATTCATGCAGCAGTTAAAGGACCGGCATTTATTTTTGTCGCACTAAGTATGTACAACTTTAACTGAGCACTTCTTGCTTAAAAATATTCAGTAATGGGCATCATTTCTTCTTGTTGAACTGAAATATTTTCTTTCAAGTTCGATACTGTTTTTAATTCTATATTATAAGTTTCATCTTGATCATCAATCATAAAATACGACGGAAGTTCAGATTTCCCTTCAACAGATGCACCAGCATTTAAAAAACGAATCCCTTTTCTATGATAATCACACATTTCATGGCTATGTCCATGAAGCACCAAATCAATTTTATTTTGAAGAAAAAGTTTAAACAATTTTTTCTTCCCTCTTAGTTTCATTGTATAACTTTCAATCTTATCCCAAAGTGCATTATCAGAACTACTTGTTTTCTTACTTTTTTTATAAAAATGATGGTGAATCATTAATATTTTCTTTTTATCTGTTTTTTTAAAGAATTCAAACAGTTCATCTAAAATTAAATATTGTTTTTTTGTTACTTTCCCACAAGATGCGAATGGGTTTTTTATTTTAGAATACTCCGCCACTGAATTAACTCCAAATAAAATAGTGTTCTTTAATTCCTTTATATAAGGAAAAAATTCGTTTTTACTGTAATGAATTGTATTTTCAAAAAGTTCTTTAAAAATGGAAACAAATTCATTGACCTTCTTATCATAATCCGTATTTAAACATCTATAAGGGAAATTTAGCACATCTTCTGCGGTCTGAACGCCACCGAAAATATCATGATTACCAATAACAATTGATGTTCTTTCACTTCTCAATAAGTTATATTTTTCAAGTATTTCCCGAAAAATTAAAAAGTCACTCTCTTGAGCATTATCTGCAATGTCTCCTGTAACAACAAAATGTTCGGCACCGTTTTCTAAAGCATCCTCAATTAATCTTTGTGTAATAAATCTGTTCTTTTCCTTGAAAGTATTTGAAAGGTGTAAGTCCGATATATGTGCTATTTTCATATTAACCTCTTTTTTGTGATAAAATTAGCGTTGTCCTGCACAAGCTAGCCTAATTGATGCAATAAAGTAACATGTTGATTTCATTGCAGAAAATTTAAAATTAATTCACACCAAAAAATTAAGGAATTTGTATTAAGAGCTAGTGAATGCTGTATTAACAAATTGTTAATTATTTCATTTTTGCTATCAGATTTTTACTTTAGCGCATAAAATTTTCTACTTTGCCAAACTAAAAAATAAAAGTTGTATATTGTTTTTATGAATAAAAGGAAAATACTTTTTATTGGCGGCTCGTTAAACCAAACCACGATGATGCATGAAATATCAAAGCATTTGGGGAATTATGACTGCTGGTTTTCACCGTATTACGACGATGGGTTTGTAGGTTACTTGGCTGCTAAAGGTTTACTAAATTTTACAATTCTCGGCGGCACATTTAAAAAACAAACTGAAGAATATATTATTGACAACAAACTTCAAATAGACTACAAAGGAATTAAAAACGATTACGATTTAGTTTATACTTCTGCCGATTTGCTTATACCCAAGAACATAAAAAAGAAAAAAATAATTCTCGTGCAGGAAGGGATGACTGACCCAGAAAAATTACCATTTTATTTAGTGAAGTATTTTAATTTTCCGCGGTGGGCAGCAAGTACCTCAGCAATGGGAATGTCGAACTTGTATGATGTTTTTTGCGTCGCTTCTGAAGGATACAAAGAACTATTTATCAAAAAGGGGGCAAAAAAAGAAAAAATTGTAGTTACAGGAATACCTAACTTCGATAATGCCAAGAAATACCTTAACAACAATTTCCCGTATAAAAATTATGTATTAGTTGCAACTTCGGATATGAGGGAAACATTTAAATATGAGAACAGAAAGAAATTCATTAAAGAATGTGTAAAAATTGCCAATGGAAAACAGCTTATTTTTAAACTCCATCCCAACGAGAATTTTGAAAGAGCTATAAAAGAAATTAACGAATATGCTCCTGGCGCATTAGTATTCCACAATGGCAATACTAATCACATGATTGCCAATTGTGATGTGCTTATAACAAAATATTCTTCTGTAGTTTATATCGGCCTTGCACTTGGTAAAAAAGTTTATTCTTCTTTTAATATAGATGAATTAAAAAGACTCATGCCCTTACAAAATAACGGAACTTCTGCTGAAAGAATAGCAAGAATTGGAAGAAGACTTTTGGATTCACCTGAAACTACAGTTGAGGAAATTCGTGAAGAAATTGAAAATTTAGATCAAGTAGGTTTAAATGCTCAACAGACTTAAATTTGGTTTCATATTTTAACAACTCAACAAATTAATTATGTCAATAAAAATTATTACGATTGTGCAAGCACGCATGTCCTCTTCACGTTTGCCGGGTAAAGTCTTACTGCCAATTTTAAACAAACCTCTTCTTATACGAATGATAGAAAGGATACAAAAAGCTAAACTTAAAGGTAAATTAATTGTGGCAACCTCAGTATCAAACGATGACGATGTGATTGAACAACTCTGCAAGCAAAATAACATTGAATGCTTTAGGGGACATCCAACAGACTTACTCGATCGACATTATAAAGCGGCAGTTAAATACAAAGCCGACGCAATAGCTAAAATTCCATCAGATTGTCCATTAATTGACCCAAATATAATTGACAAAGTTTTCAGCTTTTACTTGCAGAACGTCAACAAATTCGACTATGTAAGTAATTTACATCCAGCTACTTATCCCGATGGCAACGACGTTGAAATAATGTCATTCAATTCACTTAAAAAAGCATGGAGCGAAGCAACAAAAGATTTTGAACGCGAACATACAACCCCTTACATTTGGGAGAATCCACATTTATTTAAAATCGGGAATGTAGAGTGGGAAACTGGTAAAAATTTATCAACTACTGAAAGATGGACTATTGATTATGAAGAAGATTATCTTTTTATTAAAACAGTTTACGAAGAATTATACTTAGATAATCATGATTTCGGTATTAATGATATTTTAACTTTGCTTCAAAAGAAACCAGAAATAAGAAATATTAACAGTAAATACGCAGGTAAATACTGGTACGAAAATCACTTGAACGAGCTTAAACATATAGATGAATACAAAAGGAGCATAAATAATTAACTATTAGCATCAACTTTATTGAACTGTAGTTAATTGTAAGAGCTTCATTTAAGCTGAATTTACCACATTAAAAACAAAATTGCGGAGAACAAAAAAATTATGCCTAACAAAATAAGCTTAGAGAATGATTATCCTGATATAACTAAATCCGAAGAGCTCTACAAGCGTGCGCTTGGATTAATTCCATCAGTTACACAAACTCTTGCAAAAGGACCAACTCAATACGTCAATGGAGCTTCACCAAAATATCTCATTAAAGGAAAAGGCTCTCACGTCTGGGATGTAGATGGTAATGAATATATCGATTATAATATGGGAATTGGACCATTATCACTTGGTTATGCTTATCCTAAAGTGGATGAAGCCATAAAAAAACAATTAGAAAGTGGCATTACCTTTTCACTAATGCACCCACTTGAAGTTGAAGTAGCAGAACTCATTAGAGAAATCATTCCAAATGCAGAAGCAGTAAGGTATAGCAAAACTGGAGCCGATGTTACAAGCGCAGCAATAAGACTTGCTCGTGCCTATACCGGTCGCAACAAAATTTTATGCTGCGGTTACCACGGCTGGCATGATTGGTACATAAGTGTTACAGCAAGAAATAAAGGAATTCCATCTGCGGTTCAAGATTTAACTTACACTTTTAATTATAACGACATTGATTCAGTTAAAAATTCTTTAGACGCAGATACTGCTGCAGTAATCTTAGAACCTGTTGTTTTTCATGAACCAAAGGATAATTTCCTTCATAAGCTTGCAGAGCTCTGCAAGCAAAATGGTACAATTTTAATATTCGATGAAATGTGGACAGGGTTCAGAATGGCTCTTGGCGGTGCTCAAGAATATTTTAATATTACTCCCGATTTAGCTACTTATTCTAAAGCTGTAGCTAACGGTATGCCTATATCAATTCTTACAGGCAGAAAAGAAATCATGAATTTATTAGATGAAGATGTTTTCTTTTATACCACATTCGGTGGTGAAGCTCTTTCCCTTGCAGCTGTCAAAGCTACTATTGAAACACTTAAAGAAAATAATGTACCAAAATACCTTAATGATATGGGTAAAAAATTAAAAGACGGGTATAATGAAATAGCATCAAAGCTTAAAATGAATTACACTAAGGCTATAGGCTACAATTGGCGTTCGCTGATTACTTTCGACCCTGCTGCTGCCGACCCCCTTCTACAAAAATCTTTAGTTCAACAGGAAATGATTAAACGTGGCATCTTATGGCAAGGATTTCATAACATGAGCTTTTCTCATACACAAGAGGATATTGATTATACCCTTAAAGTATACGATGAGGTTCTCCCTATTCTTAAAAACGCAGTTGATAATAACAATATTAAAAATCTCTTGCGTGGCGAACCTGTTCAACCAGTGTTTAGAAAAGTTGATAATTTTAATGTAAAACCAATAAAAAAATGAGACACGAATTTCACAAGTTAAATAAATTACAGATGTTATTTTGATATAGCTTTTATTTGTTTATAATCCGAATACGCATGAGATGATTTATAAATGTTGTTTAAGAATGATTCTCGAAATAAAAATAATTGAATTAATGACAGATTTTATTATAAAGCGAACTTCGAATTGCCTTGCAGCATTAAAGCTGGCTTATCAGCAAATTTTGGTGAAAGCTCTTTGAAATGCAAAAGAATAATTTTATAATTTACATGACGTCCGTAAAATTATTATACAGAAACCTTCATTATTATCAACTATATAGCAGGATTATTCATATAGTTTAATCCAAAAAATAGTTTAATTAAAATTCGTGTAATTGGTGTCTGTTATTTAAGCATATGGAACTTTTCTCACTAAAAAATAAAACGGCAATCATTACTGGTGCAATTGGACTATTAGGTAAACAGCACTGTAGAGCGCTAAGCGAAGCGGGAGCAAATATAGTAGTAGCAGATTTAGATGAGAATGAATGTAAGAAATTCGCTAAATCACTGCCAACCAAATCAATAGGCTTAGCCTTAGATGTTACTGACCCACAATCAATTAAGAATTTACGTGATAAAGTTCTTAAGGAATTTGGTCATATTGATGTATTAGTAAATAATGCAGCAATTAACGACATGTTTGAAGACCCAAAAGCTGCTGCAGAAGAGTCAAAATTTGAAAATTATCCGCTTAAGTTATGGAAAAAGTCAATTGATGTTAATCTAACCGGCGTGTTTCTTTGTTCTCAAATTTTAGGCACAGAAATGGCAAGACAAAGATACGGCAGCATTATTAATATCGCATCAACTTATGGAATAACGGCTCCCGATCAATCTTTATATGTTAAAAGAGACGGCACACAATCATTCTACAAGCCGCCAGCTTACTCTGCTACCAAAGGTGCTGTAATTATGTTCACAAAGTACTTAGCAGCTTATTGGGGTAAAAACAATGTTCGAGTTAATACTTTAACACCTGGAGGAGTAGAAAATTTTCAAGACGAATTTTTTATTGAAAAATACTCGGCAAAAACTCCTTTAGGAAGAATGGCTAAGCCAACAGATTATAAAGGCGCTCTTATTTTTCTTGCCAGCGATGCATCTAACTATATGACAGGTGCTAATCTTATTGTCGATGGTGGGTGGACAGCCTGGTAAGTTTTACATAACTTTTTTAATATATCTTTAAGCGAAACCTTGTATATGGCTAAAAAAAAATTAACAAAAAAACAGATTTTAAATAGAGCAAAAAAAATTAAACTTCTTTTAACAGATTGTGATGGTGTTTTAACTGACACTGGCGTATATTACTCACACAACGGTGAAGTAATGAAAAGATTCTCAGTGCGTGATGGAATGGGTGTAGAAAGGTTAAGACAATTAGCTAATGTAGAAGTGGGCATTTTAACGGGGGAAAACACCGGTGCAGTTAAAAGCCGTGCTCAAAAATTAAAACTAAACGAGGTTCATCTTGGAGCCTTAAACAAAGCAGAAGTCTTAAAAGATATTTTACAGAGACGAAATCTAACTCCTGAAGAAATTGCATTTATCGGTGACGATGCAAATGATGTTGAAATAATGAAAATGGTAGGATTAACAGCTTGCCCAGCAGACGCTACCAAATTTGCACTTAAAGTAGCTGATATTGTGGTAGAAAGCAAAGGCGGATACGGTGCCTTCAGAGATTTTGCAGAATTAATAATTGAAGCAAAACAAAAAGGGGAAAACAAATGACAAAACAAGCAAAAGTTTTGGTTGGCAATAGATACATAGGTGATGGCGAGCCAGTATACATTATAGCTGAAATTGGCATCAATCATAACGGCTCAATTGAATTAGCAAAAAAATTAATTGATGGAGCAATATTTGCAGGCTGCGACGCAGTTAAATTCCAAAAAAGAACCCCTGAACTTTGCGTACCTAAAGACCAATGGAACATCGAAAGAGATACACCATGGGGAAGAATTACTTACATTGAATATCGCCACAAAGTTGAACTTTCGTTCGATGAATACAAAGAAATTGATAGATACTGTAAAGAAAAAGGTATTGATTGGTTTGCATCACCTTGGGATGAAGAAGCGTTGGACTTTCTTGAGGAGTTTGAACCCATAGCTTATAAGCTGGCTTCCGCAACAATTACAGATGAAAAACTTCTTAAAAAAGTAAAAGCTACTAAACGACCTGTAATCCTTTCTACAGGTATGTCAACAATTGAAGAAATTGAAACCGCAGTTAAAATATTAGGGACTGATAAATTACTTATCGCTCAATCAACATCTACTTATCCCTGTAAATTAGATGAGCTTAACTTGAAAGTTATCAAAACATATAAAGAAAAATTTCCGGGAATTCCTATTGGTTATTCTGGACATGAAACAGGCTTAGCGCCAACTCTCGCCGCAGTTGCACTTGGCGCATCTTTTGTTGAAAGGCATATTACTCTTGACAGAGCAATGTGGGGCACTGACCAAGCAGCATCAGTTGAAATCGGCGGTATGTTCCGTTTGGTTAAAGACATTCGAGATATAGAAAAAGCATTGGGCGACGGTATAAAAAGAGTATACGAAAGTGAACAGTCCAATATTCAAAAACTTAGACGAGTAAAAAGTATTCCTATTTCTTAACCTCTTTTATAGTAGTAAAAGTTACCAAACAGCACCATTGCTATGAAATAAGTTTTGTGGAGAGAAATTATGCTAAAGACTTTTCTAAACTACTTTGCAAATTTGCATAACTATGAAATAACTTCTTATTCAATAATTATTGGCGCCGCAATTTTATTTGTTATCCTCGAAAGAATTTTTCCATACAATGAGGGTCAAAAAATTATAAGAGAAGGCTTTTTTAACGACCTCGCTCTTTACAGCATAGCACAAAATTACATTTTAGGAATAATAATCTTTTCTGGCATAATTTCTTATATCGATAATACTACTGGAATTTCGAGACTAAAATTATTTGCAAACGTTCCAATATGGATTCAACTAATATTCTTTACTGTTACACACGATATTTACATTTATTGGATGCACAGATGGCAGCACAGCAATAAATATTTATGGCGAATTCATGAAGCGCATCATTCACCTAAAAAAGTTGACTGGCTTTCAGGCTCACGTTCACATGCTTTCGAAATATTAATTAATCAGACTGTTGAATTTCTTCCTATTGTATTACTTGGCTCACCACGGGAAGTTATTGCTTATAAAGGAGTTATTAGTGCAGTTTGGGGAATGTACATTCACTCGAATATCAATGTTAAATCGGGTAAATTGCAATTAATAATAAACGGACCTGAAATGCACCGCTGGCACCATACAACGGGCAAAGGGAGAAATAGAAATTTTGCTACTAAACTTGCTATTTGGGATTGGCTTTTTAATTCAGCCTACCTTCCTGAAGGTAAGGCAGAAGTCTATGGTTTAAAAACTTTTTTCCCATCTAATTTTATTCAACAGTTTCTATTTGCATTCAGAAGCTATAAAAAAAATCCTAGTCCCAGCCCGTTTAAACATTCAATGGAAAAAAATTCTTTAACGAGATGAAATTGACAATAAAGTAGAATTTTGTACGTTAAATAATCTACTCAGTTTATCTTTTGCGATTGACTCATAGCTTACTGGTGTTGCAATAGACTCAAAATATTTTTTGTTAAAAGAAAAAACAATCACTCTAACAATTATTTTTTCTTCATTTAAATATTTGTACGCGGCACATTTCAAAGAACCAATCGTAAAAAACTCATCCCCGTCAATTTGATTAAACTTGTCCCTAAGTGCAATCTCTCTAAATTTTTTACTAAACGTTAAAATCTTCTCAAGCTTATCATCATTCGATAAGACCAAAGAATCAACATTAATTGGGACAAACTTTATCGAGGCGGTTTTTTCTTTATTAATTAGCAAAATATCAATACAATAACACTCATTATCTTCAACAGCAGACCAATCTTGCGGAATTTTTACCGATAAATCCATGTACTGCGATTCTGCTGTTTGATTTGTTAAGGGATAATCAAAATTATATAATGAACTTGAAGTGGTACATGCTGTAAGAAAAATTAAAAGAAAAAAAGGAACGATGTTATTCATAACCAAATAAGACTTTTTAAGTTTTTTAGCTGAGCATTGTTTAAAAAGATTATTACTTATCTCTTTGAAACTTAGGTTCCTCTAAGGTAATTATTAGTGATATTCTGTGGGAATCGGGGAGTCTTTCTGTTTCTGATTGTGCGAACCGAGCAAACGAATAATCTATGGTAATCTTAGGTAAATACAAGCCTGCGCCAATAGTGAACTCTTTAACATCACTATAGCCAAATCTTACAGCCAGTACATTTTTAAAATTGTATTCGAATCCGCCATGAAGGTCAAAACTAACTGGCCCTAAATTAAAAGTTGAAGCAGACTTTCTATTTTCAAAGTGCATATCGACATCGGCTGCTGGTTTAAGCGTTCCATAAAATATTTGAAGAACATAAGCGGCACCAAATTTAGCGGTAGGACTAATTAGTTCATTTCTACCTGTACTCCATGCAATTAATGTAGTTGTAACATCCTGAATGTTTGCACCCAAAAACAAATTATCGATTGGATTATAAACTGCTCCAACGTCAAAACCTATCCCCGTAGCATCGTATTCAGCCAAGTTGCGTTTAATTAATTTTACGTTAGCACCCCAGTAAAAATTTTCCCTAGCACGTTTGGCAAATGTAAAATAAAGTGCCCAGTCTGCACTGCTAAATTCTGAAATTTTTGAATAATCTAGCCTATCTGTATGAATATCGAGTATACCATCTCCATTTGCATCGTAAAGTGCATTTCTTGTATCTGGAATACCATCAATACTTAAGCGTAATAGACTTACACCAAAACTCATATCTTTTCCGTATGGAATGGCAACTGCTCCATAATTATAATTTACAAGACTTCCGAAATGTTCTTCGTGCATTAATGAAATTTGCGGATAATTTATTTTAGCAAGACCAGCAGGGTTCCAATATCCAGCAGTAACATCATTGACAAGTGCAACCTGGGCATTTCCCATTCCAAGTGCTCTGCCGCCTACACCAATCGCTAAAAATTCGCCTGCATATTTTCCAATTACGGTTTGAGATTTAATAGTGGTAATTGACAAAAGAAGAAAGAACAATACTTTATTTATTTTTTTCATGATTAAATTCCTTTTTACACTGATGTGGTATCAAGTATTATATTCTTTCTCCTTTTATCACAATATTAGGCTTTACAGATTAGTTTTTCAACCTATTACTTTTTCTCTGTTTGCTTTGCAACGGCATTTATTGCAGCATTAATGGCTTCTTGGTCACCTAAATAGTAATGCTGAACAGGTCCTAATTTTTCATTAAGTTCATAAACAAGCGGAATTCCTGTGGGTATGTTTAATTCTACAATATCTTTATCTGAAATATTATCTAAATATTTCACTAAAGCTCTGAGACTATTACCGTGAGCTACAATAATAACTTTTTTACCCGATTTAATTACTGGAACAATTGATTCATGCCAATAGGGTAAAAATCTTTCGACTGTAGATTTTAAACTCTCAGTTAATGGTATTTCATTTTTTTTCAAATCAGCATAACGCGGGTCTTTGCCGGGGTATCTATCATCATTTTCATCAAGTGGGGGTGGAGGCACATCATAACTCCTACGCCATAACAATACTTTTTCTTTACCATATTTTTCTGCTGTTTCGGTTTTATTTAACCCCTGCAGCGCACCATACATTCTTTCATTTAATCTCCAGGATTTAATCACAGGTATCCACATCAAGTCCATTTCATCTAAAACAATATTAAGAGTTCTAATTGCTCTTTTAAGTACAGAGGTAAAGGCTATATCAAAAACAAATTTTTCTTGAAGCAGCAACTTTCCCGCTTGATGTGCCTCTTCAATACCCTTTTTTGAAAGGTCAACATCTGTCCAACCTGTAAACAAATTTAATTTGTTCCACTCACTTTCGCCGTGTCTTAATAAAACAATTTTATACATTCCGTTCTCCAAAATATTTGTAAATTTAATGCTCAAATATACTTTTACATAAAACTCTAATCAAATTCTATTTTACCAAAGGTGTGTTTGACATAGTTATACTTTCATAATTCTTAACAAACTTTTATCTTAGCAGTAAAATTAAACAACAAAATGCACAGCGATTTAATATATCATTTTTTTTCTGATGACGATTTTCTTCGTATCTCTAATAAAATAAAAGAGATGGAAAAGCTTTCCTCAGGAGAAATTAAAGTAAGCATAAAAGAAAAAAAACCTTTGTTGCATAAAAGAAAATCAATTAAAGAGTTAGCCGAAAAGGAATTTGTTCATTTAAATATGCACGCCACACGTGATAAAACAGGAATATTACTTTATTTGCTTTTAAGTGAAAGACAATTTTATATCTTAGCCGATGAAGGCATAAATGCAAAAGTCCCCAATAATACTTGGGAAGAAATTCGTGATGATATTCAGCATAAGTTTAGGAATGGTGATTTTACTAAAGGTTTACTAAGCGGGATCGAACGAGTTGGAAAAATTTTAAGTGAACATTTTCCTTTGAAACCGGATGATACAAACGAACTTAGCAATAAAGTAGAACTTTAGCTTTTTAGCAGTTTATGGTTTATTACTTTCTATGGAAACCTCAAGAAGAAAATTCGTAAAAAAAATTCTATTACCTGCTGGAGGAATGCTTTTCTTTCCGCCTTTCTTATTAAAAAAAATGAATGCCGCCAATGAAAAAGCTAAACTAAATTATAAGCCGAAACCTGAAATGTGGGATGATAATAAAATTACTCTCGCTTGGCTTGGTCATTCAACTGTTTTAATAAATTTTTTTGGAAAATGGATATTAACAGACCCAGTCCTTTTTGAAAGAATCGGACTTTACTTTTTAGGTATAAGTTTTGGTCCAACACGCTTAACACCACCAGCTCTTTCAATAAATGAAATTCCCAAATTAGATATTATACTGCTCTCACATGCACATATGGACCATCTAGATATACCTACTTTAAAGGAAATAACTAATTTATACCCTTACCAAATAGATATTATCACAGCATACTTAACACAAGATTTAATTAATGATATGAAATGGAAATCAATAACTATTTTGGATTGGAATGAATCATCGTTAATTTCAGATGTTAAATTTACCGCTTATGAAGTAAAACATTTTGGCTGGCGTTTCCCTTGGGAGCGCGACCGCTCACGCGGTTATTTTAAAGATGGACGAAGTTACAATTCCTATCTCATAGAATACAAAAACAAAAAAATATTTTTTGGCGGCGATACTGCTTTCACTGATAAACTTAATCATTTAAACGGTGCTTCAAACATCGAAATAGCTATAATGCCAATTGGGGCTTATAACCCATGGAAAAAAAATCATTGCAACCCAGAAGAGGCTCTTCAAATGGCCGCTTCTATGAATGCAAAATATTTTGTGCCAGTCCACACCAAAACTTTTAAATTGGGAGTAGAACCATTTGATGAGCCGATTGAATGGTTATTAAAATCCATAGTAAATTACAATATAAAATTAGGTTTACATGAAATAGGACAAACTTTTGTTGTAGTCTAATTTTCTTAAAAAATTTTTCATTGCAAAGAAATCAATAATAAATTTCTATAAAATAAACTCACATAACTATGCTAATTACAGAACGTACAACAGCTTTACAAATTATTCAACTAATGTTAGCACCAGCAGTAATGATAAGCGCTTGTGGATTACTTTTGCTGGGTATTAATAATAAATATTCACTTGTAGTTAACCGAATAAGATTACTCAACGAGGAAAAAAGAAGATTGTTTTTAAGAGTTGGTGAAAATCCACTTTCTACAGAAGATAATGTTAGATTAGAAAGCATTGCAATCCAAATCCAAAAATTAATTTTCAGAGTTCGTTTAGTGAGAAATTCTGTCTTGTCTTACACAGCAGCTGTAGCACTTTTTGTTGTTACATCTTTTTTGCTGGGCTATTCTTTTTTTGCTAATATTAATATAGATATTCTCATTATTATTGTGTTTCTTGCAGGAATGACTCTCGTTTTATTAGGCGTGACTTTTGCCGGTTGGGAAACATATAAAGGTTACGAAATAATAGATTACGAAGTAAAAGCACATGAATGAAAATTATACCTCTAGCAAAGACCTATTAACCCCATGGAAAATGATTTTATTGTATTCTCGTGGCGCCTTCCCAATGGCAGATGAAACGGGAAAAATAGATTGGTACTTGCCAGAAATTAGAACTATAATTCCTTTAGACAATTATAATGTACCGCGATCTCTGCGAAAGTTTATGCAAAAATGTGACTTTACTTATTCGTATGATGAGCATCCACTGGAAGTAATTGAAAATTGTGCCAACAGAGAAAAAACCTGGATTTCCAAAGAATTAATTGAAGCATATAAAAATCTTATTAAATATAAATATCTTCACTCAGTTGAAGTATATCAAAATAAACAATTAGTTGGTGGATTATATGGCGTTACTTATGGCGGTGCTTTTTTCGGCGAATCAATGTTTTCAAAAGTAAGTCAAGCCTCTAAAGCTGCTCTCATTAAATTAATTGAAAGATTAAATGAAAAGGGTTTTGTTTTACTTGATGTTCAGTATCAAACGCCCCACCTTAAAATGTTTGGTGCAATAGAAATTTCTTTTGAAGAATTTAACCAATTGCTACTAAAATCTTATTCAAAAAATGTATCGTTTAACTGACTTCGACCAAAGCTTTCCTTTTTTCATTATTAAAGATGATTTTCTTTTTATTTCCATTTTTCAGCATATATGAACTAATTGCAAAAATTTTGTATTACCGAGTTTTCAAATCTCCGTGTTGCTCTGCGTTTTCTCAGTGGTTCTCTGTGTAACCTCTTCTCACACATGATATTTTCTCATAAAAAAATTATTTCCCATACCATAACAACTATGAGAGCTATTTGTTAAATTTGTGAGAGAAAAAATTCATTTTTATAAAAAAAGTAAGGTGAATTAACATGATTGACAAAATAAGAGAATATTTAGGGAAAGAAGCAGATAATTTATTAAGCTACAAAGCTAAATTCCCAAAAGAAAAACTTCATTTACCGGGTCCAGATTTTGTGGATCGAATTTTTTATCAAAGCGACAGAAATCCAAATGTATTAAGGAATTTACAGTTGATGTTTAATACTGGAAGATTAGCGGGCACAGGTTATTTATCGATACTTCCTGTTGACCAAGGGATTGAACATTCGGCGGGAGCATCTTTTGCAAAAAATCCAGATTATTTTGATCCTGAAAATATTGTAAAGCTTGCAATCGAAGGGGGCTGCAATGCAGTAGCTTCCACTTTAGGTGTACTTGGTGCTGTAGCCAGAAAATACGCACATAAAATCCCCTTCATTTTAAAAATAAATCACAACGAACTTTTAACTTACCCAAACAAATATGATCAAATTTTGTTCGCTGGTGTAAAACAAGCTTGGGATATGGGGGCTGCAGCTGTTGGTGCAACAATTTACTTTGGCTCCGAAGAAAGCTCACGCCAAATTGTTGAAATAAGCGAGGCATTCCAATACGCTCATGAATTAGGAATGGCAACAATCCTTTGGTGTTATTTAAGAAATTCTGCTTTTAAAAAAGATAAAGACTATCACGTTTCGGCTGATTTAACTGGTCAAGCCAACCATCTTGGTGTTACCATTGAAGCTGATATAATTAAACAAAAACTCCCTGAAAATAACGGCGGCTACACCGCTTTGAATATGGGAAGTTCATCCTACGGTAAAATTGATAAACGTGTTTACAGTGAATTAACTTCTGATCATCCTATTGATCTATGCAGATATCAGGTAATTAATAATTATATGGGTAGAGCTGGACTTATTAACAGCGGTGGCGCATCAGGTGAAAATGATTTTGCTGAGGCAACTAAAACAGCAGTTATAAACAAACGTGCCGGTGGAATGGGACTGATTTCTGGACGCAAAGCTTTTCAACGACCAATGGCAGAAGGAGTAAAACTCCTCAACGCAATTCAAGATGTTTATTTGTGCAAGGAAGTTACTGTCGCATAGTTTGTAGGTCGGAACGCCGTTCCGACCCTATTCGCTTGTTGATAGTCGATTCGGCGAATCGACTTACATTGTTATCGAAGGAGAATCATTTTTTTCGTAATTACATTATTTCCTGCTCTCAGTGAATAAAAATATATTCCGCTTGCAAGGTTTTTTACATTAGCTGTAAACCGAACTTTGTATTTGCCATTTCTTTGATACTCATTTACAAGTATTGCAACTTTTTCTCCAAGTGAATTATAAACAGTAAGATTAACAAAGCTTTCTTTAGGCAAAACATACTCAATGGTTGTGCCGGGATTAAATGGGTTGGGATAATTCTGGTAGAGCCTAAAATCTCTTACTATACTTTCTTTTTCTTCTTCAACACCGTCTACACCATCCGGGTCGTATGAATAACATATATTTGTTGCTGAAACAATAGGAAGTCCGCTGAGATAAGTCACTTTCATGCCCCCGGCAGATAATACTTTTCCGTTGGGTAATAATTTAACCAGAGGATTGTATTGATTTCCAGAATAATTACCTATATATACATTCAAAAAATTATTTGGGTCATATAATTCCCAGGCTGAATTATTTACATCGCCTCCAAAAATTAACAACAATCCATTTTTTAAGATTATTGCAGAATGATTTGCACGTGGGATTAATAATGAGTCAACAACAGTCCATGTGTTTTCTGCCAGATCATAAAGCTCACAACTGTTTAACCATGGGCTTTGTGGATTAGCGTAATTGAGACCGCCAGTGATCAATACTTTACCATCGGGTAATAAAGTTGCAGAATGATCATAACGTGCAATATTTAGTGGAGCTGCTTCTTGCCACTGATTTGCTAACGGATCGTATATTTCGCAATTAGCCAAAGCTTTTTGTGTGGCACTGAAACCTCCGGCTATCAATACTTTCCCATTTAAAAGTTTTGTCGCTGTGTGGTATGCATTATCAATTTTTAACGAATCAGTAACAACCCATTGAGCAGAATTAACGTCATAAATTTCACATGACTTTAAGTATTTAGAACTACCTGGGTATAAATAGTATCCCCCTGCAACAAGTACATTACCATTATCAAGCAATGTAGCAGTATAGCCGGTTGTTCTTTCATAATTTAACGAATCAGTTAAAGACCAGTTCCTAGTAGACGGATCATAAATCTCACAACTTTTAGTACCATAGCCACCAATTGCTAAAACATTCCCATTTTTTAACCTCACAAGTTTATGATCTAATCTCCCTTTAACCATCGGATTTGTTTGTTCCCACTTTTCGGTCTTAAAGTCAAAAATTTCTGCATCACGAATACCGATTGAATCTAGACCACCAGTCACCAATATATTTCCATCTTCTAGTTCAACAGACGCAGCATGCCATCTCGGAATGTTAAGCGAGTCGGTTAATCTCCAAGCTCCGTAGTTTTGGGCTAATGAATGTGTGTAAGAAATAATAATTAGAAATATTATTTTTTTCATAAGCTGTTCCCTTATCTTTAATATAATCCTTCGTTGAGTGTTGGGCTATGTAAAACCACTAAAGTAAATCTCTAGTTTAAACAAACGGATGTTTGAGCATTTATCCATAATGAACAAGTAAATGCTCAAAACAAATTGTTCATCTAAAATTAAAAAAGCCATAGCAAAATGCGTAACCAACAAATTATAAGTATAACTTGTGTACTTGGCAGCAGACGGTTTGTTAGCTATGATATGTTCGTATTCGGCAGATATTACTATACCGTTCGCTTATCAGAGAAATTGTCAACTTACCGGATTTTAATTGCACCCTGTCAGGTATAGTCCCCATGTCTTTGATCGGACCAAGCCGGACGTTATTTGTGAATTCCCTCTTCTCCTTAGACGCGGTATATAATTTTGGTAATAAATTAACAGCAAAAAAAAGATAAGTGCAACAAAAAAATTGAAAGGCAAGCTTTAATAACGTTCTTAAAATTGTGTAAGAGCGATATTATTAACAAAAGAGGCATTACCAAATAATTCATTGATAAAATTAAATACAAAGAACAAAATTTTATCAAGACTTCTTTTATTTTCAAAACAACCAATTACATGAGAATTCACCACTTCGTGGTTAGTTCTTCTTCTAACTTCTCTGAAAGTTCTGTCAATAGGAGTAGTAGTATTTATCCAATGATAAAGATGAACATCTAAAGAAAATTTAGTTTTAATAAATATATCATCCCTAAAAGTTTTAACTGCAGCAGGTTCTGTGTCCTTATATTTATTAATAAAATCTTTTTTCCTTTATAAGTATTCATCATAACTAAGAGACTTATAAACATTTGAAGCATCACTGAGAATCTTAGATTTATTTTGTTTGTTTTTAATTGCACTATTAATGTTTTGTAATTTATGAAAGATACAATCCTGTTGTTTAACACTATTCCCAAATATCTCATTGAGTGCAGATTTTATGGCAAAGTCACCATCATGGACAATTACTTCAAGACAATCAGTCTTAAGTCCTCTCTTAATTAAGGAACTTATGAATCTTTTGTATGTCCATTGATTTTCATTCTTAGCAGGCATAAAGTCAATAATTTCCTTTTTATTGGTCGTCTTATTTAATCCTAAAGCTACCAAAACACAAAAATTCTTCCTTTTTTTAGGTTTTTGATGTTACTTCTGTAAGAGCATCTTCATTGTTTTTGTTGTTTTGTCTGTTATTAACTGATAGAAGTATATTCCGCTGGAAAGATTACCGGCATTGAATTCTACTGAATGTTTGCCGGCAATGAAATAATCACTTACTATTTTTTTGACTTCTCTGCCAAGAATATCAAACACTTTGATAACCACGTAAGAATACTCGGGTAATGAAAAAGATGTTGTGGTAGACGGATTAAATGGATTTGGATAATTCTGTGATAAATAAAAATTATTAGGTATTTCTGATTCATCTTCTACACTAACGAGAGTGAAAGAAGTATCCCCATAAACTATTCCATCAATAACACATCCTTGTAAATTATCAATAACAGTTCTATCATAATTCTGGCTGCTAAATTTCCCGAATTTTTCTGTCCAATACTCTTCTATGTACACCAACCTATTATTACGAGTTAACATTTTTACGGTGGTTTGTTCTCCGAATACGTTGGCTACAAATGTATCTTTTATTACATATACCGTGTTATCTCTTATTGTCCATTTATCACCAATTATAGCATTTTTTTATAATAGTGAATTTTCCCTTCCTCGAGTATAACACGGTATATAATTCATTTATAAAATAACTAACTTTACAAATGGATATATGCAACGAAAAAAGTTGTAAACACCGCCCCGGGAATGGAGGTTTCCGAAATGTGTTGTTATAGCAAATTAATAATGTAAAATGTATATCGTTATTAGATTTCATGTAAAATTCCAACTGGAGAATAGAAATTGGACTAACTTCCCTTCAAGTTGAGATAGCCAATCCGTCAAATCCGGAAGCTGCACAAAAGCTTAAATTTCTGGTGGATTCTGGTGCTATTTAATCTATCGTACCGTCAAGTATCTTAGAACAACTCAGCATTAACCCACTTACCGACCAAGCATTTAGGCTGGCTAACGGATGAAAAATTACAAACAAAAAAGGACTTACACTTGGAATTGGTCTAAATTATAGGTTAACAAATTATGTGATTTTTACTTTTGATTATGCTTATGAAGATTACGGACGCTTAACCGAAGTCCATTTTTTCTCGGCGGGAATTAAATTTTAGCTTCTAAAAACCTTCGAGGTTAGCTTACCTTATATCGATGCATAACCTCGAAGGTTGCAGATCCTACTTGACAAGTTGCATCTTACTTATGAAAGTTTTATTTCCCGCTGTAAGTTTGTAAATATATGTTCCACTTGATATTTTACTACCGTCAAATCTTACAGTGTAATTTCCCTTCTCTTTATAATCATTCACAAGTTCTGCCACTTCATTGCCTAGTATGTCATAAATTTTCAATGTAACAAATGATTTCTCCGGTATGCTGAATGAAATATTTGTCGTTGGGTTAAAAGGGTTTGGATAATTACCGATTAATTCAAAATTGTAAGAGGGCTCTTCATAAATAGTTGCGGTAGAATTATCATTTGAAATAATTAACGGCGGCACATTCATCTGACCTGTTGTTTCGACCTGGTTGCTTGGGACAGATTCTTTAACTGTGTTGTCTACTGCCGTAACATAATATATTACAGATTTTTCCCAAATTGGTTTTGTGTAGTCAACCCAGGTATCGACATATGTGTTGTTGGGGTGGGAAACAGTTGCAGCATAATAAAAAGGAGAATTATCATAGCTGCGGTAAACCTTATAAGAATAAATATCTGGCTCGGTGTTCAAATCCCATTGAAGTGTAGGATGATTATTAACCGGAGTAATAAGATGAAGATTTCTTACTTCCGCCGGGGCACCACCTGCAACATTCACCGCATCCCAGGCATCAATCCTTCCATATCCTAAATATCTATTCCATCCGTTTGAGTCATAGCTATACTGACCTATTCTATCCGAGGTTCTTTGTAATATATTATAGATTTCGTTAGGAGTAAGTGAATTATCTACAGAAAGCATTAATCCAACCAGGGCACTTACAAACGGTGCCGAAATTGATGTACCGGCCCAAATGTGTACTGTGCCTGTAGTTCCATCTGGATTAAGTGCACGATAATTTGTTCCCGGGGCGGAGAAATCGATGAATGAATTGGTAGGGTCATTTATAGGATCTGTTCCAGGGCTATAATTAAATCCGTCAATAAATTGTTCAACACCATTACTCAACTGAGTCCCACTCACTGCAATTACTTGACCGTTTGTTCCAAAATTATACGCGGCAGGGTATCTTAATCCAGGTATAGTCCATTCATTATTTCCTGCGGATGCAACACAGACTATGCCACTTTGTAGGGCGTAGCTAATTGCATCCTCAAGTTGATTATAATAACCTGAAACCCAGCTAAAGTTAATGACATCCGCACCTCTATTATTAACCAAATCATATACAGATGCTACTGCACTAGAGGAACCCCAACGATTATCTAACAACAAAGAACAATTCCATCCTAAACTTGCAATATCTAAATTATTATTTGTCATTGCACCAGCAACTCCAGCTGTTATTATTCCATGTCCACCATAGTTACCGTTCAAATTATCCCAAACTACTTTACTAACCAAATCCTCATGAAGCTCATTTACGCCTCCAAATAAGTCATTTATCGCAATTCTTATGTTTGATGATCCAGTAGTCAAATCCCAAGCTTGTTCAGCTTTTATTGCATGGAACGACCATAAATAATCACCGTTATATTCTGGATCATTTGGTGTTAATGTTGTGTAAGTTATAATTGGACCTTCTGCATACAAAACACGTGGAAATGATTTTAAATAATTAACAACCGAATCGATGGGAACAGGTTTCGAAAAGTCGATTTTATAAATCTGCGATAAATCGACTACCCTTGCTATTTGTTTTGTTCTTTTATTGGTCTTCAATGTATCACCCCAGATAGCGTCGGGTACCGCTTTGAGTAAAGAAAATTCACCATACTGATTTTTCAACCTATTCAAAAAATTTCTAAACTCGCTTACCAATATATCATTTTCTTGTACTTCCGAACTGCCTTTCGAAATATTGGCGAGTTTGTTTCCATATTTAAAAGTAATAATTGTTGAATATAATTCACCTTTTTCATTTTTATAAAGAGGTGCTTCAGAATTCATGTTTGGTTCTGTTACCATTGTTAGTTGAGCAAACGTTATGCTGCTTATAAAAGAAAGCAGGAATAAATATTTAATAACCAGTTTCATAATTT
>JBGORM010000011.1 GCA_041538185.1 Melioribacteraceae bacterium 4301-Me
AGAAGGTTCAAAATCATTGTCAGTAAGATTACATCCGTTAGGTAAATTTAAGGGAACAGTGTATTGTGACCTTCTACAAGTTCAGAAGTTGGATATTACAGGTATAAAGTCTAACGAAATAATACCTGTTCAGTATACTTTGTTCCAGAACTATCCAAATCCATTTAATCCTACAACTATAATCAGTTACACTTTGCCAAAACAAAGCATTGTTTCATTAAAGATATATGATATTCTTGGCAGAGAAGTTCGTACACTCGTAAATACAGAACAAACAGCTGGTACTCATAAAATTGAGTGGGATGGAAAAAATAACTATGGTTCAAGAGTTGCATCTGGAACATACATATACAGAATTGAAGCTGGTGACTTTATACAATCTAAAAAAATGATTTTATTAAAATAGTATCAAATAATACTAACTAAAGCAGTTGTTTATTTAATTGACCTTCGAGGCTTGTGCCTCCATGAAAAACAAAGCCTCGAAGGCTTATCTAAGTGATTTTTAATATGATTAAATTTTGTTGAATTGCTTTTAATAAAACGAAAGTTTTAGAGAGCTTAAAGTTAGCAATAACTTAAGAGGCAATTTAAATCTAAAAGTGTAGGGAATACGTTTTATGTATGGCCTAATAAATAGAAGTTTACTACAAGATTTAAAGATTATTGAAAAACTAAAAATTGCTTTGTCCATTGCAGCAATAATTGGTTTAATGACAGTTAATATTTATGGAGGAACTACCGGGAAAATAGCTGGAAAGGTTATAGACGCATCTAACGGTGAGCCGTTGGTTGGGGTTAATATAGTGCTTTTAGGAACAACAATGGGAGCTGCTACAGATGTAAATGGTGAATATTATATAATAAATATACCGCCAGGTACTTATCAAGTAAGAGCATCTTTGATTGGGTACTCTCCCGTTACAATTCAAGATGTTAGAGTCTCGGTAGACCAGACTACGAAAATTGATTTTAAACTTACCACTGAAGCAATTGAAATTAAAGATGTTGTAGTTACTGCCCAAAAGCCAATTGTACAGAAGGATCTAACTTCTACTGAGGCCAAAGTTAGTGGTGACCAAATATCAATGCTGCCACTTGAAGATATTCAATCAGTAGTTAATTTGCAAGCAGGCGTAGTAGACGGGCATTTTAGAGGCGGTAGAACTGGCGAAGTCAAGTATCTTATTGATGGTGTTTCTGTAAATGATGCTTTTTCAGGTAGTTCTGCTTTGGATGCTGAAGTTAACAGCATCCAAGAATTACAAGTGCTTACTGGGACTTTTAATGCTGAATATGGCGAGGCTCTCTCTGGAGTCGTGAATCAAATCACTAAAATTGCTGGCAACAAACTTGAAGGTGAAATCTCAGCTTATTCCGGTGATTATTTCACGAATAGAACATGGCTTTATCCCAACATTAATAAAATTTCTCCAAAAGACGTATACAATTTTCAAGGCAATCTAAGCGGACCAGTTCCTGGTTTGGAAAATCTTCTTAAATTTTTTATTTCTGGGCGTTATGTTTATGACTCGGGTGCTATATATGGCAGAAGAATGTTTAATCCTTCAGACTCATCAAATTTTTCAGCTAATGACCCTAAAGATTGGTACATAGGAGCTACGGGGGATAATAAGTATATCCCAATGAATTATAATCGAAGATTTACACTGCAGGGGAAAATTTCAATTAATATTGGTGATAAAGGAAGGGGGTTAGTTTTTAATACTCTTTACCAGGATCAACAGTATAAAATTTACGATCACAGATTTAAATTAAACCCAGATGGTGATTACAACTACTTTCAAAAAAGTTTCTTAGGAAGTATTAGTTACACTTATGTCATGAGTAATTCAGCATTTTTGGATCTTGTCGGCTCATCATTTACAACTAAATACAATCAGTATGTGTATGAGAATCCGTTAGACCCACGATATGTTAAACCTGAACGTATGAGAGATGTAAGTGGTAATGCTTTTTTAACAGGTGGTACTGAAAACTGGCATTTTCATCATACAACAACAACCTATACTGCTAAAGCCGATCTCACATGGCAAATAAATAACATACACCAAATTAAAACTGGTTTTGAGTATAAATTCAATACAATTGATTATCAAGATTTTCAAGTTGTTATTGATGCAACTACAAATTATAAGCCTGCTTTACCTTCGCCGGGTTCATTCAACTTTAATCAATATACTGCACATCCTTATCAGTTAGCAGGATATATCCAAGATAAAATTGAACTTGATTACCTGGTTGTAAATTTAGGAGTTCGCTTGGATTATTTTGAACCAGATGGTTTTTACCTTAAGAACCCGGATAATATTGCTGTGCTTGATCAGTTACAACCTCCATTTCCCGACTCACTTATGGCTAAGGCAAAAGCAAAATACCAAATTAGCCCGCGCATTGGATTGTCCTATCCAATAAGTGAAAAAGGAGCTGTTCATATTTCTTATGGCCATTTTTTCCAAATACCACCATTTGAATATTTATATCGTAACCCAAATTTCAGAATCCCTTTGACAGGCGATTTTCCAGCTAATATTGGGAATACTATTGGTAATACCGACCTTGATGCACAGCAGACGGTTATGTACGAAATTGGGCTGCAACAAGAGCTAACAACTAATCTGGGGTTAACTGTTACGGGTTACTACAAAGACATTAGAAATTTACTGGGCACAGAAATTCATATTAAAAACGAATTTAGAAAATTTAGTAAACTTGTTAATAGAGACTATGGTTCTGTAAAAGGATTTACAATTTCTTTCGAAAAAAGATTTAGTGATGGAATTGGCGCAACATTAGACTATACTTTCCAAGTAGCAAAAGGTAACGCCTCAGACCCTAACGACGCTTTTAACAAAGCTCAGGCAAATCCTCCTATTGAAGTTAATAAACAACTTGTTCCTTTAGATTGGGATAGAAGGCATTCTCTCAATTTTACTTTAACTGCAGGTAAGCCTGGTAATTTTATAGCGAGCGTTATTGGCAAACTTGGTTCGGGACTGCCTTATACACCCTCTATCCAAAATCAAAGAACTGGACTTGAAAATAGTGAGAATCGTCCTGCTTATTTTAATGTTGACCTCTATTTAACTAAATACTTTGACTTTTTTGGTAAACAAATATCGGTTTTTGCAAAAGTTTATAATTTGTTTGATACAGCTAATGAAATAAATGTATTCGGAGATACTGGCAGAGCTGGATACACCCTTGAATTAACCCGTGCTCAAGAAGCACCACGTGGCGTTAATACATTGCAAGAATATTTTACTAGGCCAGATTTTTACTCATCGCCACGTCAAATTATAATTGGAGCATCGTTTGGATTTTAGTCTCAAGTATTATGCGAGATATTTTATCTGTGAAAATTAATAGCAGTATAAATAAAGAAAAAGATTGCCTCGAGGTTTTTAATAAGTGAAGATGGAATATTCAAAAAATTGCATCGTGCTTTTTAGCAAAAGAAAAAACTTTGTCTATTAGCATCCTTCAACAGGAGGTTATTTAATATGTACAAAAGAACAGCCGCTTTACTTATACACTTAATATTTTTTTGTGGAATGATAACGGCTCAGGTGATTGTTGATAAGAACAAAGGGGACCATAATCAAACAAGAAAAGGATATATGGATGGCAATCTTGCTGCTACTGTATATTATAATTTTGGCGAAATTGCTGACTGGCTTAATGAACCGAGTAGAAGCGGAGTATGGCCTAAAGGTACAAATCATACTTATGTTGATGGCGTTGCAGTAATTGTTCAAGCTGAAACTAAAGACCCCTCTGGTAAAATAATTCACCCGTTAGAAACGAATTACTATGAATTTACCCGTTACGACCCCGCTACTGGGGTAACCTATGGATGGTGGCCGCTTCCCGGCTATGCCGCACCTTACTCTAAAATTCCTGCGCGGAGTGATGATCCTACAAGCTGGCCCTCATTGTGGCCTGACAGACCTTTAGATTGGAGCGGCTTATGGAATGGATTCTTTGGTAAAGGTGTCAAAAATGCAGATGTGGAAACTTACTTTGTTTTTGATGATAATGAAGACAGAGAGTATCTATTAAAAAATAACTTCACACCTGATGCCGAAGACCTAACACGCGGCGGACTGGGAATGCAAGTAAAAGCACGCGGATTTCAATGGTCGCAAGTCTTAGCTGAAGATGTAATTTTTTGGTACTACGAAATTACAAATATGAGTACTACAGACTATGAAAAAACACTTTTCGGGCAATATATTGATTGGGGTATTGGGGGACACGACAACTCATCAAATAATGCAGGAGATTACGATGACCTGCTTGATATTTCTTATGCTTGGTCTACTGTACCCACAGGCAGCCCCGGTAACTGGAGCCCTGTTGGTATGGCAGGTTACGCTTTCCTCGAAAGTCCAGGTATTTCAGACGACCGTAAAGATAATGACCAGGATGGTCTAACCGACGAAAGAAGAGATAATGTTGCAACTAGGTTTATTACGTCTCCCGACCAAGACCCGTTTATTTTAGACCCCGTTAGAGATACAGTTAATTTTAAAAACTTTTATGGTTATTCATGGAGACCTCATTGGGATGCAGATGAGAATGCAAACTGGAGGTCTTTTACTGATGAAAATGGTAATGGCAAATGGGACCCAGGTGAACCACTAAATGATGATGTGGGAAGTGATGGTATTGGTCCTTTTGATGAAGGTTACACAGGACCAGATGCTGATGGTACTGAAGGCAATGGGAAACCAGACCAAGGCGAGCCTAATTTTGGAATTCTCGATAAAGATGAATCAGACCAATTAGGACTTACAGGCTTTGCCATATTTCCTGTTCACCAGTATGAACTACATGATGATGAACAAAATTGGAAAGTGCTTTCTGGTTTGCCGTCACCACATGGGCAATCTTTGGTTGGTGTAAATCTTGCAAATTATTTTTCAAGTTATCTGTTTCATATGTGGGGTAGAAATAAATATTCTCAGATTACAGGCAAACAACAACAAACTGGAGAAACGGAAAGATTCTCTATGGCTTTGATTTTTGGCATTGATAAGGACGACCTATTTAGAAGAAAAAGAACTGTTCAGCAAATCTACAATGCTAACTATCGATTTGCTAAACCACCTGAAAAACCGAGAGTCAAAGCAATAGCTGGTGATAAAAAAGTTACCCTCTATTGGGATGACCGTGCCGAAAAAACTTTCGACGCCTTCTATCAAAAATATAATTTTGAAGGCTATAGAATTTATCGCTCTACAGAGCCAAACTTCATAGAAGACAAAATTATTACAGATGCTTATGGTAAACCTACTTTCAGAAAGCCTATTGCACAATTCGATTTAATAGATGGGGTAAAAGGTCTGCATCCGATTGATGTAAATGGAGCTTTATTCTATTTAGGAGACGATACAGGTCTTAAACATTCTTTTATTGATAGTACTGTAGAGAACGGTCAGACTTATTATTATGCAGTTTCAGCTTACGATCAGGGATTTACAACAACAACAGTACAAGGTGAATTTATAGGGATACCGCCTTCAGAAACGACAACAATTATTAAGAAGGATATTAATGGAAATATTACGACAGATATTAATACTGCCGTTGTTACTCCTAGAGCACCAGCAGCGGGATATATAGCACCAGAAATTAAAAATTTCTTTGCTAGTGGTCCCGGCACAGGTAACGTCTCAATTGATATTTTAGATCCCGATTCAATAAAAAATAATCATATATATCGAATAGAATTTACAGAGAATTCAAGATATAATAATGAATCCAAACCTAAATTCAAAATTGTAGATTATACACAAGGGGATACTCTAATTAAACCTACAGTTCTCGAAAGTTCTTCTTACGCATCAAAAGTGATTGACGGATTTTCTGTTAATATTAATAATGACAACACAGTTCTAATTGATTATGATAAAAGTGGATGGGAGAAAGGGAATAGTAATTACATTGTTCAACTTGGATTTGATTCCCGATTTGCTGCTGCTTACAATAGCAAACGTGTTAACTATCCAGCCGATTTTGAAATTGAATTAACAGAACCCGGCAAAGGTGATTTATCTTTTCCAGCCACTGGGTTTAGTCAACCTATACAATCAAACATAATTGTGAGAAATGTTACTGAAAACAAAAATTATCAATTTATATTTAGAGATGTAAACAATAATCAAATTTTTGATGACGGCGATGCAATTTTTATAGTTATGGGAGATTCTGCAGGCAAACCTGCTACTTCATTTTCTAATCTTAGAGTAAGTTGGTCAATAACGCTTGTTAAAGATACAACTATTGCCGAAGCCAACCAAAAGCCGCCACAGTTTGGAGATGTATTTAAATTGGTTACAAAAAAACCATTTCGAAACGGGGAATATTTTGAGTTTAACACACAAGCACCACAATTCGATAAGCAGAAGGCGATTAGTGATATGGATAAAATAGCCGTTGTTCCTAACCCATATGTTGGTGCCGCATCTTGGGAACCTGCTACTGTAGAGGTTGGCAGAGGCGAAAGAAGAATTTATTTTATTAATTTACCACGACAATGCACTATTCGTATCTACACAATAAGCGGGAAACATCTTAAAACAATTGAGCATAATAGTACGCTAGATAACGGACAAGAATCTTGGAACTTAGTTTCAAAAGATGGTATGGATATAGCTTACGGAGTTTATGTTTACCATGTTGATGCACCGGGCATAGGAGAAAAAATAGATAAGTTTGCAATTATTAAATAAGGCACGAACCTGTCTGCCGGCAGGCAGGTTTCACAAATTTTTACAAATAAAAGTAAACATGAGGTATAAAAATTTATTTGGGGTTTTTATGCGTAATGTGTATTTGATAAGTTTTTTAATTATGATTTTTATTTTACCGCACTCGAAGTATTTTGGCCAAAGTGTTTCTAAAACTGGTACAACCGCAGCTGCATTTTTGGAAATTCCAGTTGGAGCAAGTGCTATTGGAATGGGCGGTGCGTATGTTAGCGTAGTAAAAGATGCTTCTTCTTTATATTGGAATCCAGCAGGTGCGGCATCTATTGAAAATTATGAGGCAATTCTTTCTCATACAAATTGGATTGCTGATACAAGATTTGATTTTGCTGGACTCGTAATTCCTCTTTCAGATTTTGGGAATGTAGGCTTTAGTTTTACCTCTTTTTCAATGGATGATATGAAAGTGCGCACAGTTGAAAAGCCAGATGGAACAGGCGAATATTTTAGTGCTGGTGATATAGCTGTAGGGGTTTCTTATGCTCGTAATTTAAGTGACAGATTTTCAATTGGATTTACAGCAAAGTATATACAACAAAATATTTGGCATATGTCTGCTCAAGCTTTTGCTATTGATGCCGGTACTAAATTCAAAACTGATCTCTTTGGTGGAATGATAATCGGCGCTTCAATGTATAATTTTGGAACCCCGATGAAAATGACAGGAAGAGATACTCGATACTTTATAAGCGTTGACCCAACTAAACTTGGTTCTAACGACCAGATTCCTACTGAAATAGAAACAGACTCGTGGGATTTACCTTTAACTTTTCAAATAGGAGTTTCTACAAACTTGTTTAATTCTGAACTTTATCGTATGAGCATAGCAATAGATGCTATTCACCCCAACAATGAATATGAGAGCATGAATTTTGGCCTTGAAGCTTCATTCAAAGATTTTCTTTTTTTAAGAGCCGGCTACCAAAATGCTTTTTTGAAAGATTCTGAAGGCGGGCTATCGCTTGGTGTTGGAATAAACTCAAAGTTAATTTTATCTAATGCTTTATTGAAATTCGATTATGCATATAGGGATTTTGGACGCTTAGAAAATGTTCATACGTTTTCGTTGGAGATAGCATTTTAATTCAAAAAATTTATACAAATGAATTTGTTATTTGCGTTGAGAACGAATGAAAAAGTTATTTGTAGTAATTGTTTTGATTAATGTAATATTTTCTGAAGAAATAATTTCTCAAGTAGAAAGAGAAAATTCTAATTATGGTGAAAAAATCGTAGCTGAAGTTGGTAATATTAGAATAACAGCCGATGAGTTTATTAGTGGCTACGAATTTGGTCCAGCATTTTATAAAAGGGAAAAAAATTCAAAAAAAATTTATTTGGATAATCTTATTAGAGAAAAACTTTTAGCATTGGATGGCTATGCACGATTTCTTGATACCACACAAAATGTAAAGGAGTATTATCAAGCCATTTTAGATGATATTGCAACTGAGGAGCTTTTTAAAGATTCAATTCAAAGTAAAATTACATTCACACATGCAGAAATAGATACTGTAGCAAAACAGAAATTAATTGAAGTTGAAGTTCTGTGGCTTTATTCTCCTACCGAAAAAGGTATTGTTGATTTATTAGATTCATTGAAGCACGGAACAGATTTTCAAACACTTTTTAATAGACAGTTGAATGATTCTGTAACGATTGATGATCGTTCAATGAAAACTACGCGCTATCAAGTGGAATTAAAAAATCCACAGTTAGGGAAAATAGTAGATAAACTTGAACACGGTAAATATTCTTTGCCTGTTAAAACTAATGATGGCTGGTATATTGTTATGCTGAAAAATTTTTCATACAATCTTATTACATCTGAAACAGAGCAAAATAAGATTTTAGAAGAAGCTCGTCGTGCAGTAATTAAAATGAAGATGGACCATTTGAGCAATGAATATGTTAATAAACTAATGTTAGCTCATAATCCAATTATAAAAAGGAAAGCATTCCAAATTTTAAGATCTTACCTGGCAAATTTTGAGTTGCCTAAAAAAAAGTACTTTGAATGGAAGATGGATAAAATTCTTAGTGACGCACTTAAAGCATATAACATTGATAGTGTGCACAACTATGCTTCAATTACTCTTGTTGAACTGAATGATAGTAAAATTACAATAGCTGATTTTTTAAAGTGGTATAGAACGAGAGATGAATATATTAAATACGACAAGAGAAGCTTTGCTAATTTTTCGCGCTCACTTGAGCAAATTATTTGGAGAATGGTTCGTGATAAATTACTTACTGCTGTTGCAAAGAATAACGGATATTATAATTCTAAAGATATTATGAAGCAGTCTAAATGGTGGCTTGATAAAATTCTATATTCCACTGTTAAGAATGAGTTAACTAATTCAATTATTTTGGAACATAATGAGATGGACTCAAATAAAGTTAAATTTGAATCACAGTCTGAACTCATAGAGAATGAACTAACAAAAAAAATTTTTCATAAACTGAACGAGTTAAAAAAGAAATATTCTGTTGTTATACATAATGAAGTTTTAGATAAAATAAAAGTTGGCGATGAGAATGATCCTAAGGCAGTTGACTTTTATTTTATTAAAAGAGATGGGTTAATTCCAAGAACACCATATCCAACAATAGATGTTTATTGGGCTAACTGGCAATAAATGAAGAGCATTAGACTTATATCGTTTATTTTTTCATTTATGATTTTAGTCTCATGCAGCTCTAAAGTTGAGAAGCGCAGAGATGAAATTATATACTGGTCATCAAACAACACTGAGGAAATTGAATTTGCTAAGTATGTAGTTAATAAGTGGAATCAAATCAATAAAAATCAAAAAGTAAAATTTCAGCCTGTGCCAGAAGGGCAATCGAGTGAAGAAGTTATTCTTGCTGCAGTGGTTGGTAAGACCACACCAGATATTTACTCGAATATGTGGGAAGGTGATGTTGAATCTTATGCGCGTGCAGGTGTTTTAGTTGCTCTCGATACTCTTGAAGGATTTATGAATTTTTTATATGAAAGGTGCGACAGTTCTGTTATTAAAGAGGTGACCTCACCAGATGGACACATCTATCAAATACCTTGGAAAATAAATCCAGTAATGATGATTTATAATGTTAATGAATTCCGAAATTTAGGTTTTTTAGAACCGCCAAAGACATATTCTGAATTTTTAGAAGCAGCAAAAAAATTTCAGAGAGATGTAAATGGTGATGGATATGTTGATAGGTGGATTGGCTATGCTGAAGTTGTAGTTACTTGGTGGCAAAGACTATTTGATTTTTATCCGCTTTACTTAGCAGCATCAAACGGTGCTCCTCTCGTAAAAAATAACAAAGCTGTTTTTAATAATGAAGCGGCAAAAAAAGTGTTCGATTTCTTACGTAAACTTTATAAGAATAATTATTTTCCAAAGGAGAGATTGTCTGTACGACAGGATGTTTTTTTAGATGGAATTATTGCTACTAGATTTACAGGTCCCTGGGAAATTCCACATACAGAAAAATTCAAACCTGAAGGCTTTAATTATAATTTCACTAACATGCTGGTACCAGATAATCATGAAGGACCTGTATACACATACGGCGACCCTAAAAATATTGTTATATTTAAAAAATGTCCAAACCCCAATCTAGCTTTAAGATTTCTTATGTTCGCTCTTGATGAGGAGAACGATTTAAAGTTTCTCGAAATTACAAACCAACTGCCGCATAGAAAAAATTTGGATACTAACCCAAAATATTTGAGTTATTTTAGCAGAAATCCTAAAATGAAAATTTTCGCATCAGAGGTAAAATATGTAAAAGGAACGGATCAATCGCCTCAATTAAGGGAAGTTTTTGATTTGATATCACAAGAGTATGAAGCTTGCGTTATTTATGGTAAAAAAACTCCAGAAGAAGCATTAAATGATGCAGAGAAAGCTGTTAACCTTTTATTTATAAAATAAAATGAGAAAGAAAATAATTCCATATTTACTGGTATCGCCTTATTTGATTTATTTTTTAGTATTTATGGCCTTTCCAGTAGGTTTTTCTTTTTTCCTTACTTTTACGAATTGGAATATTATTTCTCCAATTGAATATGCTGGACTGAGCAATTACAAAAGATTAGTAAACGATGCTGTTTTTTGGAAATCACTTCTTAATACTTTTATCTTTTTGATAATTCATATACCGCTTCAAATTATAGTCTCTCTTTTTCTTGCAGAACTTCTTAATCAGAAAATTAGACTTCGAGGCTTTTTTAGAGCGGCGTTTTTCTTGCCGGTAATTGTATCTGGTGTAGTTGTAACTATTATATGGCAGCAGCTTTATGGCTTTGATTCGGGTTTGCTAAATCGTTTATTAATTAAAATTGGGTTTAGCAAGGTTGGATGGTTAACCGACCCTAATTTAGCAATGCCATCAATTGCTATCATGGCTACATGGAAAAATGTAGGCTTGTATATTGTACTTTTTTTAGTGGGCTTGCAAACTGTACCCCCTCAATTTTATGAAGCAGCTGAACTCGAAGGCGCTACTCATATGCAGAAGTTCTTTAAAATAACACTGCCAATAATAAATCCTACAATTTTTATGGTGGTTGTGCTTTCTACAATTGGTGGGTTTTCTTTGTTTATCGAACCTTATGTTATGACTGGCGGCGGACCGATGAATAGTACTATGTCGGCTGTACTTTACATTTATAAACAAGGTTTCTTTTATTATCACATGGGTTACGCAGCCACTCTTGGCTTGTTCTTTGCCTTATTAATTTTAGCTGTCGTCATAATTCAAAAGAAATTTGTTGAAAGAGATTAGTGATAATGAAAAAAATTTTTCTTTACATATTTCTGAGTTTAGCAGCAATTATATTTATTTATCCATTTTTTTGGATGGTAACTGCTTCGCTAGCATCTGAAAAAGAAATTGGCAGTCTAATTTTCTTGCCTTCAAGTTTTACATTTAGCAGCTATTTGCAATTATTTGATAAAATTCCAATTCTTAGAGCATTTTTTAATAGCATAGTTGTTTCATTTGCAATTACTCTTTGCGTTCTTGTTTTTGGTTCTATGGTTGGATATGCATTGTCTAAACTCGAATTTAAAGGACGAAATCTGATTTTTTACATAGTAATTTTTACTATGACCCTCCCTTTTCAAATAACATTGATACCACAATATATTTTAATTGTTAAGTTCAAATGGGTTGATACTTATGCTGGTCTGATTGCCCCTTATTTTATGAATGCTCTTGCAATAATTATGTTTCGTCAATATTTCAAATCTATTCCACAGGATTTAATTGATGCTGCAAGAATTGATGGCTGCGGTGAGTTAAGAATTATTTTTGGAATTTTATGGCCTAATTCAATTCCGGCAATTGTTACTGTTGGAATAATTACTTTTATGACATCATGGAACGAAGTACTATGGCCTCTAATTGTTGTTAGAAATGAAAATTTAATGACTTTGCCGCAGCTTATAACTTTGTTTGTTGTAGGAGGAAGAGCAGAATCACAGCTTGGTGTTAAATTAGCCGCTGCTACGGTTCTTGCTTTGCCTATAATTATAGCCTATTTGTTCTTTCAAAAATATTTTATTCAAAGTATGACTTCTTCAGGAATGAAAGAATGACTGATACGAATTACACATTTTATCATAAGTTTTCTTGTGAGTGTTTTTGAATCAATTAATAAAATTAGTGCCTTTGTAACTTAGGGGCGAGTATAAATGCTACAGAGACATTAAAACACAAAGAAAAGGAAGATATTTTATCAATAAATCATGGTTAAAATTTAATTTGAGGTGGTTTAATATGGGAATAATCAAATATTCTAAAAATCCAATTCTCACAAAAAAAGATGTTCCTTTTAATGTAAACAGCATTTTTAATGCTGGATCAACTAAAATTAATGATAAATATTTATTAATGTGCAGAGTTGAAATGCCTAACGGCAGGTCCTCGTTTGTTAAAGCTGTAAGTGATAACGGTTACGATTTTACTGTTGATTCAAAATTAACACTTACTCCACAAGACCATAAAGAACATTATAAATATGTAGAATGGGGAATTGAAGACTCGCGTATAACAAAAATTAACGATAGTTATTATTTAACTTACACAGGTTATTCTAAGTATATGCCATTGGTAATATTAGCTGAGACTAAAGATTTTAGTACCTTTAAAATTTTCGGTCCAATTACTGAACCGTCGAACAAAGACTGCACGATATTCCCAGAAAAAATTGACGGCATGTATTGGAAAATTGATAGACCTAACGCAGAACATCGACGTGACATTTGGATTAGTAGTAGTCCTGACTTGCTGCATTGGGGCAATTATAAAGTATTAATGGAGCCGGCAGAAGGAACGTGGGAAAATGATAAAATTGGTTCCTCAAGTCAGCCTATAAAAACAAAAGATGGCTGGTTATTGCTTTATCACGGTGTACGTGGATTTGGAATCTCTTCGTTATATAAAATTGGTGTTGTACTTCTTGACCTTCAAAAGCCATGGATAGTTAAAGGAAAATCTCAAGAGCCTATCCTTTCACCAGAGTTTAATTATGAGCGAATCGGCGATGTTCAAAATGTGGTTTTTTCATGTGGCTGGATTGACGAACCTGATGGTAAAGTTAAAATTTATTATTCAGGCGCCGATTCAAATATTTGTCTTGCTGAAACATCAATCGACTATTTATTAACTATCTGCAAATAATTCTGATAACAATATGAATCGCATTTTCAAAAATTTGTTTCCCTTTTTGATAATCTGTTTTTTAGGCTTAGTTAATATAAATCTAAGAGCCCAGCAGAAATTTCTCAACACATCACATCTCGACTCGCTTTATGAGGAAATTAATGTCAATGGAAATAGCTTTGGGATTGTTCATATTTACAGTGAATATCCAGATTACAAGTGGGTCGGGGATGATGACGAGGGGATTGCATGTGTAGATGATGCAGCACGTGCTCTAATTTTTTATGTAAGATATTCTAAAGAATATAACGATACTTCATCAGTCTTAAAAGCTAAAAAGTTGGTTGAGTTTCTTGTTTATATGCAATCGGAAAATGGTTTTTTTTACAATTTTATTTTACCAGATTATTCAATTAATAGAACACACCGAAACAGCATTGCTGAACCAAACTGGTGGAGTTGGCGTGCCTTGTGGGCTTTAACAGAAGGTTATGATTTTTTCCAAGACAAGGATTCTGTATTATCTAACAAAATAAAAAATGCTGTTAGTAAAATAGTTAGTGCAATTAAGCTATCCTTTGAAGGGAAAAAACAAGTCGTTGAACTCAATGGTTTTAAAAGAGCTTCTTGGAAACCCTTCGCTTCGGCATCAGACCAAGTTGCATTAATTATTGTTGGTTTGAGTAAATATTATCTTTTGTTCGGTGATAATTCCATCCTAAGATTAATAAACGATTTTTCAGAGGGTTTATTATTATCACAGGAAGGAAGCAAAAATCAATTTCCATATTATGCTTTTTTAAGCTGGGAGAATTCATGGCATGCTTGGGGAAATTTACAGTCTTACTCACTTTTATATGCTTATGAAGTCACGAAAAATCAGAGGTATCTTAAAGCTTCTTTAAGGGAGATAAAAAATTTTTATAAGTATCTTATCAAAGAAAATTTTTTAAGCGGATTTTCCTTAAAGAAAGATAACGGAAAAATTGTCTGTGATTCACTTAAAAAATTTCCGCAAATAGCTTACGGAATTAGACCAATTGTATTCGCATCTATGAAGGCAGCTGAATTAACAGGCGATGGAAAATATCTTTCTATTGCTGCAGAATCAGCATCATGGTTTTTTGGAAACAATCCCGCAAAAACAAAAGTTTATTTTGAAAAAAGTGGAATTTGCTACGATGGAATAATTAATCAAAGTGAGATAAATAAAAACTCTGGTGCGGAGTCTACTATAGAAGCTTTACTTTCTCTTCTTTCTATTGAAAAAAACAAAAAGGCTTGTGAGCTATTAAATAAAATTGTGATGTCGTTTGCTAAATAAAAAGTGAGTAGGGGGAAGTTTTTTAATTATTAAAACTTTTTGAAATAGGAACCATCATGAAAATTTCAAATAAATTAAAAGCATTCGAAATAAATTTTTTTCATGGGAACAATAAGTTTTTTATCTTTTTAAAAACCTCCTTGCAAAGATGTGATTATTTAGCATAATACTTCACTTCATTTGCACTAAGGTAATTAAGAAATAATGGTTAATGTGCTTGATTAATCAACTTTTCAAGGAGGATAAATTATGAGAAGAGATATTCCGCAAAAAATTGTTTTCTTAGGTGATTATGTGCCCCGTAAATGCGGCATTGCAACTTTTACTTACGATTTAAGAACAGCAATAGCAAATCAATACCCCCAATGCGAGTGTCTTGTCGTTCCAGTAAACGATAAAATATATGATTACCCTGATGAAGTAAGATTTGAAATAGAAGAACAGGATATTTCATCTTATCAACGTGCAGCTGATTTTATAAATTTTAATAACGTCGATATTGTTTCTCTTCAACATGAATTTGGAATTTTTGGGGGGCATTCAGGCAGTTATGTACTTGCACTTTTAAGAGATCTTAAAATGCCTGTTGTTACAACATTGCATACCATACTTAAAGAACCTAGTCCAGAGCAAATGAGAATAATGAGAGAACTTATAAAATATTCTGCTCGACTTATCACTATGACCGAAAAAGGAAAAGAGTTTTTAGTTGATATTTATAATGTGAACGAAGATAAAATAGATGTAATACCGCATGGAATTCCTGATATGCCATTTGTAGATCCTAATTTTTACAAAGACCAATTTGGTGTTGAAGGAAAACATGTTTTATTAACATTTGGATTACTTTCACCAAATAAAGGAATTGAAAATGTACTGAAAGCCTTACCCGAAGTATTGAAAGAATTTCCTAACCTTGTTTACATTGTTTTGGGTGCAACACATCCAAATTTATTAAAAACACAGGGTGAATCTTACAGAATTAGTCTCGAAAGAATCGCTTCTGATCTTGGCATAAAAAAGTCAGTTATTTTTTATAATCGATTTGTAGATATTGAAGAACTAAAGGCATTTATAGGTGCTGCAGATATTTACATTACTCCTTACTTAAATCAGGCACAAATTACTTCAGGTACTTTAGCGTACTCCTTCGGTTGTGGCAAGGCGGTTATTTCTACTCCTTACTGGCATGCTGAAGAACTGCTTTCTGATGGAAGAGGAATTTTAGTGCCTTTTGGTGACCATAAGTCTATTGCAAGCGAACTAATTAGCTTGCTTAAAGATGAAACAAAAAGACATGCTTTGCGTAAGAAAGCATACATGCTGGGTAGAGAAATGGTATGGAGTAATGTTGCTCATTTATACATGGAAAGTTTTCAAAAAGCAAAAATGGTTCGAAATGAAAAAATCACAAAAACTTTTGCAGTTAAGACTTTAGATGAGGCAAGAGAAGAACTGCCCGATATTAGGTTAGATCATTTGATTAGAATGACAGATTCAACTGGTCTGTTGCACCATGCTAAAGGTTCTATTCCTAATTTTTCTGAAGGGTATTGTACAGATGATAACGCCCGCGCACTTTTACTTACAGTTTTGTTGGAAGAAGTTTATAAAGAGCCTGATGTAGTGGAATCATTGGCTAATAAATATGCTTCATTTGTTAATTATGCTTTTAACTACGAGAAAAAGAGATTTAGAAATTTTATGAGTTACGATAGAAAATGGCTTGAAGAAGTTGGCTCTGATGACTCGCATGGAAGAGCAATTTGGGCTTTGGGTGCATGTGCGGGCAGATCAAAATTCAAAAATTTCCAAATCTGGGCTGTCCAACTTTTTAATGAGGCATTGCCTGAGTTACTAAAATTAAAATCACCGCGCTCATGGGCTTTTGGCATTTTGGGTATCAATGAGTACTTTAAAAGATTAAGTGGTGATAGGTTCGCTGCACAAGTGAACGAAATATTAACTTCTAATCTCATAGAATTGTTTAAAAGCAATATCTCGGATAATTGGTATTGGTGTGAAGAAATTGTTTCGTATGATAACGCTGTGATTCCTCATGCGTTAATTGTTAGTGGTTCTTTAACTCAAAACCAAGAAGCTTATGATATTGGAATTAAGTCCTTGAAATGGCTGCTTGACCTGCAGTTGAATGAAACGGGTTACTTTCGTCCAATTGGCAGCAACGGTTTTTATAAGAAAGATGGAATTAAGAGTGATTATGATCAACAGCCTCTTGAGGCTTATTCTACGGTCTCAGCTTGTTTAGATGTATATAAAATTACAGAAGAAGAATTTTGGCTTAACACTGCAAAAAAAATTTTTGAATGGTTTTTGGGACGAAACGATTTAGGTCTCCCACTTTACGATACACAAACTTGTGGCTGCCACGATGCACTTCACCCAGACCGACTCAATCTAAATCAAGGCGGTGAATCTACTTTAGCATTTCTTCTTTCTCTTACCGAGATGCATATTGTTGAAGCTAATATTCGTTCATTCCAGACAATAAATAATAAGGAAATTAAAATAGCCAACTAAACCATTAACAAAAATCTAAATGTATATGAAAGTAAACAGATTACCAGTTAAAATATTGCCAGATACTAAACGAGTGATTTTTAGACCCTTCATCATTCTTTCTGAAGAAAGAATCCAAAGAATTATAAATAGAATCTTGCTGCTTTCTGAGGAAGAAACAAAAGAAGAATTATTGAAAGTAATGGACAACTTTGAAAATCGCCATCATAAAACTCGTCAATTTTTTTATAAACGATTTGAACAAATGAAAAAATTTGTCCCTACCAATATTAACTTAAGTGAAGAAAGAAAATTATTAATCGGAGCTTATTTTACTCACGAGTATTCATTGGAATCTGCTGCTTTATTTAATCCTTCAATGATTTGGCACCCAGACCAATCAAATTTACCCGATAATAAGAAACGATTTATAATTAGTTTGCGAGCTACCGGCGAAGGTCATGTTTCCTCGCTTGTATTCCGCAGCGGAACTATCGATTCAAATAATAATATAGAGTTAGATGGTGTATCTAAGTTTGCTGTAATGCCAGAATACTTGACCATTGATGATGATAATTATATAGCTCAATTTGCCGATAATGATGTGCTTTCAGAAAGGACAATATTTCCTCATTCCCCTTCTGAACTAAATGGAATTGAAGATGCGAGATTTGTCCTTTTTGAAGATGATAATGAGCATACTTACTACGCTACCTATTGTGCTTACGATGGACATAATATTTCAATGAATCTTTTGCAAACTAATGACTTTCTGAACTTTAAAATAAGCAAATTGAAAGGCGCTGAAGTTAAAAACAAAGGTATGGCACTTTTTCCAAGAAAAGTTAATGGTAAGTATGCAATGCTTTCGCGCCAAGATAATGAAAATAACTACATAATGTTTTCAGACGATATTTACAGGTGGGAATCAAAACAGTTATTAATGGAACCAAAATATCCATGGGAATTTTTTCAAATTGGTAACTGTGGTTCACCAATTGAAACAGAAAAAGGTTGGCTGTGTTTGAGTCATGGAGTTGGTGCAACAAGACGGTATTCAATAGGTGCTTTCCTTTTAGATAAAGATGACCCGACAAAATTAATCGGCAGATTAAAAAATCCCTTACTAGAAGTTGATTCAACTGAACGCGAGGGGTACGTTCCAAATGTTGTTTATAGCTGCGGTGGATTATTAAATGGTAGCGAAATCGTGTTTCCTTACGCTATGGCAGATTACGCAAGCAGTTTTGCTTCGGTCAACTTAAATGAATTGCTCGATGAATTAACAAATGGATAAAAAGGTTTCTGATAGCTGATGAAAAATATTTTCTTTTATGATGAAACACATATGACACAGCTTGCCCCGTGTATTTTACGAGGGTTTTTCACAGATGTTAAATTTGTGCTAATTAGTGTAATATGTGTTTTATTTTTTTTATTAGTCAATATTAATCTTTTTGCATTTGGCAATAATAAGCTTAGTAAGAATGATCTTATAATTCGCTTTAATGGAGATGCCAAAATTGAAGTTGGCAGTTACTACACAGGACTTGAATTTCACCACAGTTACCCAGTACCTCAAAGGTTCAGTTTTTTTTATCCTATTGCAAACAGCATTGACTTGAGTACAGATTATTGGAAACGCGATACTACTTTTGTAATGGATGTTGGGTTAAAATTCGGTGAATCGAAAATAGAATGGTTGAACAACAAATCATTTGTTTTTGATCTTACTCCTTTCTCAGTTGATTTTTTTAAGAATGATAATGAAAAAAGAATTGAAATTTCTTATGCCTTCACTAAGAATAAGCCTGCCTTTGTAATTAGTTATTCAATAACCAATAGAACAAATCAAAACAAAACAATTGAACTATATACTAAGCAAGCTCTTGCTTTTAGAACAAGCCATACTTACAAATTAAGTGAGAATGTCAATTCTCAAATTTTTGAAAATGGCGAAACTGTATTTATAAATCATAATGATTACGAAACTCAAAATGCCTGCATGTTTATTGTTAATGGAAACGAACTGCCGGTTAATGTTCAATTCTTCAATCGAAAATCAGGCAGCAAAGGTTTTTTCAAAGAATCTTTAACAAAACGGAAATTTGTTGATGCACCTTCTTTGAATTTTGTTTGTAAAAAAAACTTAAAGCCGAATGAAAGACTTATTGTTACTCAAATTATTGGTACATGCAAGAGCAATGAAAGCAAACAAATAGTATCGTATTTAAAAGATAATTACAAAAAGGAAATTAATGGCTTTGAAAATGCAATTCTAAAAAAAATAAGTGAAAACTTGACATTCAAAACCAGTGACAAAATATTGGATCATTCCGTTCTTTGGTCGAAAGCAATACTTGAAGCAAACAAACATTACATCGATGGCAATATAATGCCTATGCCGTGTCCAGCCGAATATAATTTTTATTTCACTCACGATGTTTTAATGACTGACCTTGCTGCTGTAAATTTTGATATTGAAAGAGTTAAAAACGATATGCGATTTATAATAAAACTTGCTAACAAAGAAAAAATTATTCCGCACGCTTATTACTGGAAGGATTCTTCCTTTGTTACTGAATTTGCTGACCACGATAACTGGAATAATTGCTGGTTTATAATTGTTTCTGCAGGATATTTAAAACATTCTAATGACAAAAAATTTCTGGTAGAGCTTTACCCATTTATTGAAAAAGCATTAACACAAGCATTGAAAACAAAAGGTAATGACGATTTAATGTGGTCGTTTCGTCCTGATTGGTGGGACATCGGCAAAAAATACGGACAACGAAGCTACATGACGATTCTTGCAATTAAAGCTATACGCTCTTTTATTTATTTGTCAACGGTTCTAAATAAAAACACTGATAAACTTTTTGAACTTGAGCAGCTTGCCAAACGAATGACAAAAAACTTAAATGAAAAATTATGGCGTGAAGAATACGGCTATCTGATGAACTGTTCTACCCCCGATACAATCGATGAGCATTATTACAGTGGTTCGCTCCTTGCTGCACACTACGGACTTATTGACGGTAGAAAAATTACAAACATGATTGAAACAGCAAACAAAAAAATTGTTGATAAAAAAGTAGGTGTCTATACTGTTTACCCGATGGATTTTGACAAATTAGGTGAGTTTTGGCATTTCGCTGGTAATGAAGCTGGTGATAAGTTTTATTATCTCAATGGCGGTATTTGGCAGCATTCAAATTCGTGGTACGCACTTGCATTGATTGCTGATGATAAAAAAGAAAATGCTGCTCAGTTCATTAAAAATGTTATGACAATTGATGGCATTATGAACGGACCGAACGGGCAACCTGCTATGTACGAAGTACGCAACGGTAATTTTAATGATCCTAAAGTTTACGGTACAATAGATAAACCTCAATTTATGTGGGCTGCTGGGTGGTATCTTTATTCTCTTTACTATTTGTTTGGTCTTAACGACAACGAATGGAATATTGAATTCAATCCTTACCTCCTTGAAGATCAACAGCATTGTTTTTTTGATCTTCAAATCAACAACAAATTGGTAAAGGTAGAAGTTGCAAGAGATAAATTACAAAAAATAAGAATTAATGGTGCGGACGTTAATTCTTTAATAATCCCAAACAGAATTAAAGACATTAAAAAAATTGAATTAACAATCGGCAAGTTAGAGACACCATTGCTGAAAACTACAACTTCTGTCTTGAAATCATGTACGTTCCATAAAAGAACAAATGAGATGAAAATTATACTTCAAGCTTTTAAGGGACATAATAATAAGACGGTTATAGAATCACAAAAGAAACCGAAAATTATAACATTGAATGGACACAAATTAGAAAACATAAAAGCAGATTATACCAATGGAGAATATCTGACAACCATAAATTTTACCCATGAAAATAAAAATGATATTATTCGAATAGAATACTAACTTAAAGATGAGAGATTTCTTCGTGGAACTCAGTCTCTTCTCTGTGGCTTTCCGTGTAACAAAAAAAATTACACAGAGGTACACAGAGAAGGCACAGAGAACCACAAAGTTTTTTTATACAGAAATTATTTAGAAGTAAGATAGAGTAAAAGTAAATATGCTAGAAAAATTTTACTTAACCAGCAATTGGAAATTAAAACTTGGCAATGAATATTCTGTATCCACACCAAAAGAAATTAAAAGGGAGGAATGGATTAATGCTGAAGTTCCCGGAACAGTTCATACCGATCTTCTAAAAAATAAATTAATTGATGAGCCGTTCTACTCCAACAACGAAATTAAATTGAGCTGGATTGCCGAATCCGATTGGATTTACAAAACTGTTTTTGATTCACCATTTGAACTGCACAACTCACTCCCTATTAAATTAGTTTTCGAAGGACTTGACACAATATCAAAAATATTTTTGAATGGTACATGTATTGGTGAAACGAAAAATATGTTTTTGAAATATGAATTTGATGTATCAAATCTTCTAATGCGCAAAAAGAATAAACTGGAAGTCCACTTTAAATCGCCTGTAAAATACAGCAAAGAGGAAGAGAATAGATATGGTAAACTTCAAGTTGCTTTGGAATCTCACCGGGTCTACATAAGAAAAGCACAATATTCATTTGGTTGGGATTGGGGACCATCGTTTCCTACTATAGGCATTTGGCGGGATGTTTATCTTGAAAAAGAAAATAAAGTTGTTATAAATGATTTTCGGTTTAATACTGTAGATATTAAAGATGACTTTGCAGTTTTAGAAATTATTTTTAATGTAAAGAAGAATATAAAAGAAACAATTACTGGTAAAATAAATTTATCATACCGCAATTCGATCATTGAAAAGATTGTTGAAACAGTAGATGGTGAAAACCGTATACGGTTGGAAATTGAAAAACCACTTCTTTGGATGCCGAATGGATATGGCAATCAGCACCTCTACAATCTTGAAATACAAATCATAGATGAATCAAATAAAGTAATTAACTCAATTAGTAAAAAAGTTGGTATACGAACAATTGAACTTCAGCTCAAGGAAAATGGTAAAGATACTTTTAGGTTCATTGTTAACGGCAAAAGAATTTTTGCAAAAGGAGTTAACTGGATTCCAGCTGATGCCTTTTTACCAAGAGTAACTGAAGATAAGTATCGCAAAATACTTTTGTATGCTAAAGATGCAAATATGAATTTCATTCGTGTTTGGGGCGGAGGAATTTATGAAAATGATATTTTTTATGAATTGTGTGACGAACTTGGATTGTTGGTCTGGCAAGATTTTATGTTTGCTTGCGGCGCTTATCCCGAGCATGAGGAATTTATAGACAATGTTAAAGAAGAAATTTATTACAATGTCAAACGTCTTCAATATCATCCATCGATTGCAATTTGGTGCGGCAATAACGAAAATGAATGGATTTGGTACCAGCAGCAAAAAATAAGTTACAGATTGATGCCGGGTTATAAAATTTATAGCAAAATTATTCCAGAAATTTTGTCTGAACTTGACCCGCATCGTCCTTATTGGGAATCTTCGCCTTTTGGATTTGATGGAGACCCAAATTCTCAATCAAGCGGCAACAGACATCAATGGGATATTTGGAGCAGATGGATAGACTACAACGAAGTTGTACATGATAATAGTTTATTTGTTACGGAGTTTGGATTTCAAGGACCTGCGAACAAAATTACTTTCGAAAAATACATTCCGAAACAAGAAAGAAAAATTCACAGCGAGGTTTTTGAATTTCATAATAAACAAATTGAAGGACCGGAAAGAGTTACGCGATTTTTAAGCGCACATCTTCCTTTAAGTACTAAGTGGGATGAGTATATTTACCTTGCACAACTCAACCAAGGATTAGCATTAAAAACGTGTTTAGAATATTGGCGTTTTAATCAACCTCAAACAAACGGAAGTATAATTTGGCAAATTAACGATACTTGGCCGGTTACAAGTTGGTCATTAATCGACAGTGAATTAAAACCAAAGTTAGCTTATTATTTTGTTAAAAATTCTTTTGCGCCTGTTATAATTCGGTTAAACTATCAAACATGTTTAAGAACTAACGAAAATGAACTTAAGATAATTGGACTTAATCAAACGTCCCAAAAGTTTTCAGGCTACGTTGAATTGTTGACTCTCGATTCGAAGACAGGTGAAATTCTTAACAAAAAGAAATTTAATGCTGAAATACCAAAAGAATCTAAATTGGTAATTAAATTAATAGAAAAGAAATTCAACTCGACCAATATTTTGATAGCTACTCTTTTTGACAAAAAAGGGAACAAAATTTATCGCACTCATTTTTGCTTTAAAGAATGGAAACATCTAAAACTGCCAAAAGCAAAAATCAATTTGAAACTTATCAATAACAATAACGAGCAGGCATTAATAATTACAACTAACAAAGCAGCTTTCTTTGTAGATGTTATTGCTGATAATGCAATATTTTCTAACAGAGGAATGATTCTTTTGCCCAGAGAAAAATGTGAATTAAAAATAGAACCAAAGAGAAATAAGCGCATCAAGTTAGATGATATAGAAGTGTATTCCTTAAATCAATTTTTATCTGATTAATATGTTGAAAAAAGACAAAATAAAATACTCTGTGGTTCTCCGTGCCTTCTCCGCTAACCTCCGTGTAATTCTTTCGTTACAAGGATATACACAGAGTACAGTAAAGTTTTCTTATTTTGTAATTGCTATGCTATTCTGTTGGTTTTTAAATGCTTATCCTCAACAGATAGCAATACCACGAATAGAACAAATGCCAAATATTCCCTCGCCGTATTTAATGAGAGATTGGAAAAAAGTTGCTATTGGTTATGATTCATTGATTTATAATTTTAATGCAACTGGCGATTTTTTGCCGCTCTTATATTTCAATAACAATACAGTCAATTATTCTTCGCAGCAAAGTTTTGGTTTGCATACGTACGTTGGTACTTATAGTCCAACGAACGGCGAGGCAATAAACATTTTGCCTTCGCTTGTCGGCGCAACATTGGTAGGAATCGATAAAAGAAATCAGAATGGTTTTGATTGGGTGAAAATGAGCCGAGAATACTTTAATAAACGTCCCGAAATGAACATTTACAAAAACTCACCAAACGATAATTCTTTTGATGACTGGTGGTACGAAACAATGCCAAATGTATTTTTTTATCAACTTTATACTTTGTATAAAAATGTAGAAGATTATGATTACCAATTTCGCACCATAGCGGATCGTTTTTTAGAAGTTGTGCGACTAAGCGGTGGCGGCACTACTCCTTGGAAAATACCCGATTTTAACTATCGAGGTTGGGATTTTGTAAATATGCAGCCATACAAAATTGGTGTAGTGGAACCAGAAGCAGCTGGCGCAATTGGATGGATTTTATATAATGCTTATATCCAAACAGGTGAAAAGAAATATTTAATTGGTGCTGAGTGGTGTATGGAGTATTTGAATTCGCTATCGGATAATCCAGCTTATGAAATTCAATTGCCTTATGGCGTTTTAACTGCAGCAAGAATGAATGCTGAAATTGGAACAGATTATGACATCGAAAAAATGTTTGGATGGTGTTTCAGCAAAACTTATTTACGAAATTGGAACGTGCTTGTTGGAAAGTGGGGTGTTTATGACATTAATGGTTTAATTGGAGAGGACTCAGATCGTCAGTATGCATTTGCAATGAATACCTTTCAGCAGATTGGTGCGCTTGTTCCCTTAGTGAAATACGACGAACGTTTTGCTAATGCTATAGGCAAATGGGTTCTTAATGCTGCAAACTCACTGCGATTTTTTTATTCAGAATATATAGACAACTTACATCAAAGCGATTGGAGTTGGGCAAAACAATATGACCCCAACTCCTATATTTCTTACGAAGCTTTGTTGAAAACTGGCTCTGGCTGGCCTTATGCAACAGGCGATGCAAAAAGTAATGGCTGGGCAAGAACTAATTTATCGCTTTACAGTTCTTCTTCTGTAGGATACCTTGCTGCTCTGCTTGATACAACTGAAATCCCAGCTATTTTAAAACTTGACTTAAATATAACTGATTTCTTTGGAGTAAAATCTTATCCTTCTTATCTTCTTTATAATCCATACGATTCGGCAAAAGTTGTTGATATTAATCTTCCTTCTGGTACTTTCGATATTTATGAATCAATAACAAATAGTTTTGTGTTTACAAACGTCTCAACCTTTGCAAAAGTAAATATTCCGGCACAATCAAGTGTAATTTTAATTTTGATTCCCTCAGGAAGTAAAATTGAATATAAGTTAAATAAACTTTTGGTTAACAATATTGCAGTTGATTATAATACTAACCACCTTGTTTCTAATTACCCGCCGAGAATTAAAAGTTTATCTGCACTTTCCAGTATTTTATTAAGTGGAGACTCAACGAAAATTTACTGTACTGCAGTAGATAAAGATAATGATCAACTAAGTTATACTTGGAAAACAAGCAAAGGCAAAATTGTTGGAAGTGGCAGCATAATTAATTTTATTGCTGATAATGATACAGGTCAAGTTAACATTACAGTTTTAGTTGATGACTTAAAAGGAGGGAAAGACTCAGCGGGAGTAATTATTAAAATAGTGAAAGAAATTAATCATTCGCCCCAAATAAATTTTCTCAAAGCTTTTCCGAGGAAAATTAATCTCGGTCAGTCAACTAAAATAGTATGCAGCGCTTTTGACGTTGATAACGACAGGTTAAATTTTATGTGGCAGATTAATGCCGGAATAATTAATCAGATTAGTGAAGATTCTGTTTTATGGACTGCACCAGAAATAGAAGGTGATTATTTCGTGAAGTGTACAGTGGACGATAGTAAAGGGTCAGCTGTGAAAGACAGCATTAAAGTTATGGTTCGAGATTTCAGCAAATACCAAATTGGAAATCTCATTGCTTTTTATCCTTTCAACGGAAATGCAAACGATGAAAGCGGAAATGGAAACGATGGTATTGTTTCTGGCGCAACCTTTACAAACGATAGATTTAATAATCCTTTTAGTGCGCTTTCGTTCGATGGTATAGACGATAAAGTTCAAATAAAAAATTCTGCGTTTCTCAATTTTCAAAATGCGATTACAATTTCTTTCTGGATGAAACTTAATCAACTCCCTACAAAAGAAGTTTATATTATTTCACACGGGAGTTGGGATAGAAGATATAAAGTATCGATTTCAAGTAAGAAGTTGAGATGGACAATTAAGACAGATAAAAGTGGTAATCAAATTTTGGATTTAGACAGCCAATCAATAATTGATGCAAACAAACTATATCACTGTGTAGTAATTTACACCGGTTCTGATGCAGAAATATGGCTAAATGGTGAATTGGATTCATTTACTTCTTGGTCGGGCAAACTCTTAACTTCTGATGTTGATCTTACTATTGCTCAAATGCTGCCTTTGGATGCTAATTATAATTTCAAAGGTGTTTTGGATGACATTAGAATTTATGACTATACACTGTTACCGCAAGAAATTGAAAATTTGTATGACTTGCCAACCTCAGTTCAAAATAACAAAAAGAACAATTCGTTAACTTTAGAAACAAAATTAGATGGCAACTATCCCAACCCATTTAATTCATCAACACAAATAATTTATAAAGTTTCTAAACGTTCTAATGTAAAAATATATATCTATGATATTCTTGGCAGAAAAATAAAATCGTTATTAGATGATGAAAAAGATAAAGGAATTTTTAATCTTTGGTGGGATGGAAAAAATGACTTTGGAAAAAATGTTTCATCCGGTACATATATTTGTATTATGAAGAGTGATGAAAATATAAGCAAACTCAAATTACTTTTAGTTAAATAGTTCTTGGGGTAAAAATGGCAGAGGTAAAATTAGTTAACGTTAGTAAGATATATGATGGCAAAAATAAAGCTGTCGCAAATGTAAATCTTGATGTAAAGGATAAAGAATTTGTTGTTTTGGTTGGTCCATCTGGCTGCGGTAAAACAACAACTTTACGAATGATTGCAGGCTTAGAAGAAATAAGTGAGGGCGAATTATATATTGATGGAAAAATAGTAAATGATGTTCCACCCGCTAAACGAGATATTGCAATGGTCTTTCAAAATTATGCTCTTTACCCACATATGAGTGTTTTTGAAAATATGGCTTTCGGGTTAAAGCTTAAAAAGCTACCCAAACATGAAATTAAAGAACGAGTTAGTTACGCTGCTAAAATTTTGGGTCTCGAAGATTTACTTGATAGAAAACCCAAACAACTTTCTGGTGGACAAAGGCAACGAGTTGCTGTTGGTAGAGCAATTGTGAGAAAACCAAAAGTCTTTCTGTTCGATGAACCTTTAAGTAATCTTGATGCAAAGCTCCGTGTACAAATGAGAGCAGAAATTTCTAAACTGCACCATAGATTAGGCGCTACAATGATTTATGTAACCCATGACCAAACTGAAGCTATGACAATGGGCGATGTTATTGTTGTAATGAAAGACGGTGTGGTTCAACAAATTGATACTCCTCTTAATTTGTATAATTATCCCGTTAATAAATTTGTTGCGGGATTTATTGGTAGCCCTCCAATGAATTTTATTGAAGGGGAGATACTCAACGGAAACGGGCTAAAGTTTAAAAGCAAAAACGGTGAACTTCTCATTAATCTTGATGAAAAAAAACTGCAGCATCTTTCAGCCTACAAAAATAAAAATTTGTGGCTGGGAATTCGTCCAGAAGATATTAGCCTTACTCCTAATGATTTTAATTGTGCGATACAAAGTAATCCTGATCTTGTAGAACCTATGGGAAGCGAAGCTAATATTTATTTTAAAATTGACGATGTTCAATTTGTTTGCCGTAGCTATGCACCCTTCATGCCAAAAGTTGGTGAAACTATAAAATTATACCTTAACACCAATAAACTTCATTTTTTTGATAAAGACAACGAGACTAAAATACAGTGAGTTTTTAAGATAGAAGAAATTCTGTTAGTTAACTATATTTTATAATTTTTTTTTTAAAGCAGCAGTATGCGTAATAATATGTTCTTTAAAATCGTGTTTAATTCTTTGTTAAGACAAGAAGTAATGAACCTTAGTAACAAGCAAGATATCATTGTGAATTAACCTTATTACCTTATTATTGATAGTTAATCTAAGAGATATTAACAATAAAGATAATCAAAGTAGAAAGAGCAAGAAGTAAAAAGAGAATCTGAAAACAAACAAAGGTAAATAGAAGTAGAATGTAGACAAGTGACAAGTAAAGGTGAATATATAATTTTCTAATGCATAGGTTGGGATTATTTGTCGTTCTCACAAAAGTTTAAGTTTGACTGAAAGGCATCTGCAATTACGCACTGAATTTTTCAGAAGTTTCAAAGAATTAACTATTATTGGTTTTATGTCTACTGCAAGTAGAGTTGTTTTTTCAATAAGCTAATAAGGTTTGGTTTCTTTTTTCTTTGTTTATGTTACTAAGGTAGTAAGGAAAAGAATAAGGTATTATGGGAATTCGTTACTTCGCGGGAAGGTAAATAAATTAACATAACAAGAATACAGAACTTTGTGGAAGGGGAAAACACTCTCGAGAATAAATTATGAAAATTCCTTAGTGGTAAGTGAAAACCTTAGTCATAGAAAGTAATAGTGAGAAAGTAATGAACCTTAGTAACAAGCAAGATATCATTGTGAATTAACCTTATTACCTTATTATTGACAGTTAATCTAAGAGATATTAACAGCAAAGATAATCGAAGTAGAAAGAGCAAGAAGTAAAAAGAGAATCTGAAAACAAACAAAGGTAAATAGAAGTAGAATGTAGACAAGTGACAAGTAAAGGTGAATATATAATTTTCTAATGCATAGGTTGGGATTATTTGTCGTTCTCACAAAAGTTTAAGTTTGACTGAAAGGCATCTGCAATTACGCACTGAATTTTTCAGAAGTTTCCTAGGAGTTTACTGGGGAACTGCTCCAGAGAACATTGAACCCATTTTTTGATGTAACCAATAAAAATATAATGATGTTAAAACTTTGCCAATTTTTATTTTATACCTGGAATTACTAACTTTCGTTATAAAAACATACCAGTAAATGAAAAGAGTATTTTTTGCAATCCTATTGTATAGTTTTTTTTCTTCGCTGCAGGCACAAAATGATGAAGAGGTGGGTCTTGTCAGTAGATTTGGCATTGCAGGCGGATTTACTCCAATTATTGTTTTCCCTAATTTATCTCCCATTAATGATGAGCTTAATAAACTTGGCATTGATGAATTTTCTACTTCGGGTATGTTAAATTTTGGTGGAAGCGGCTACGCATATATAATGTTAATTGATAATTTGAGAATAGGAGGTATCGGCTTTGGGGGTACATTATCTCGCTCTAAAATTATTAATGGTTATTCTAACGAAATTAATTACAATTATGGAATAGGGGGACTAACTATAGAATATTCGTTACCTTTCATTAATAAAATTGCTGTATCGGTTGGAACTATAATAGGTGCAGGCTCATCGAGTATCGAGATTTATAGAAACAAGTCTAATTTTTCTTGGGATGATATTTGGAAAGAAAATACTACGCAAAATATCAACAGAAAGTTAAGCAATACTTTTTTCACAATTGCACCTATGATTAATGCTGACTTTCCAATTACAAGATTTATGGCTGTTCGACTTGGTGTAGGATATGCCTACTCTTTTAACGATAATTGGAAAGCCGATAATGATCAATCTTTAATAGGAGTTCCAGCTGATTTAAACAGCAAATCTTTTTTCATTCAGACCGGAATTTATTTCGGTTTCTTTGCATTATAAAGCATGGAGTTTAAGAAAATATTAATAACAGGCGGCGCTGGATTTATTGGCAGTAATTTTATTAACCATTTACTCTCAAAAAGAGATGATGTATTTATTGTTAATTTAGATAAGCTCACTTACGCGGGGAATTTAGAAAATCTAAAACCCTCCGAAGCTAAAAAAAATTATGTTTTTATCAAAGGTGATATAACAAACAATGAACTTGTAAACTATGTTTTTAATAAATATAACATAAAATACGTCATTAATTTTGCTGCCGAGTCACATGTGGATAGAAGCATTCTTGGTTCAGAAATTTTTTATAGGACGAATGTAATTGGTACAAATGTCTTGCTTGAAGCTTCCCGCAGATTTGAAGTAGAAAAGTTCTTGCAAATTTCTACTGATGAAGTTTACGGAAGCCTTGGACCAAACGGTTTGTTCACTGAAAAAACACCTCTTGCACCAAATAGTCCATATTCTTCAAGTAAGGCAGCAGCAGATTTGATGGCATTATCATTTTCCCATACATTTGGTCTGCCAGTTATTGTTACAAGATGCTCAAATAATTTTGGTCCATATCAATTTCCTGAAAAGTTAATTCCACTTATGATTATTAATGCAATAAATGACAAAAAGTTGCCAGTCTACGGTGATGGACTAAATGTTAGAGATTGGATTTATGTGTTAGACCATAATAGAGCAATAGAGACAGTGCTTGACCATGGAAAAAATGGAGAAATTTATAATATTGGTGCATCGAATGAGAAAAGAAATATTGATATTGTGAAATTGATACTTGATAAGCTACAAAAGCCAGAATCGTTAATAGAATTTGTGAAAGATAGACCTGGCCACGATAGGCGTTATGCTATTGACTCAACTAAAATTAAAAGTGAGCTTGGTTGGAAGCCAATTTTTGCATTTGAAGATGCTATTTTTGAGACTATTGATTGGTACATAAAAAATAAATCATGGTGGGAAAGAATAATTTCAGGCGATTACAAAAAGTATTATAAAACTCTTTATGAAAACAGATGAATTAATAAGCTAAATACTAGGAAAGCTTTTGTAACACAGAGTTCCACTGAGAAGCTACGGTCGTGAGACTTTGCCGAAAGAACCACGAAGATTCAGTTTTTTCTTTGTGAAACTTCGTGTGAACTTTGTGAGACTTTGTGTAACTAATTGGAATGTAAAAAAAATGGTTCTCAATATGAAGAAAATTTTCGTCTTGATTATTGCTGCAGCTTTTACCTTTAATACTCATGCTCAAACCGAAGATAAAGCACAAAACAATATAGGCAGCAATATTATTCAGCCATTAGCCGTTACTATAGGGGGAAATTTTATTGTTACTGGTACCTTTACCGCTACTAACGGAGAAAGAGTTGATCATTTTATTACCACTGTTTTTATGCAAGCTCAGAGACAGGCAATTGGTAGTTTAAGTCAACTCGAATCAATACAAAAAGTTAAAACGGGAATTCAAAACTATCCGTTGAGAAATATTACACTTCTAAGAGCTAAAGGAGATAAGATAAAAATTGATTTGTTAAGATTTAGACTTACCGGCGATTTTAAAAACAATCCTTATCTAATGAATGACGATGTAATAATATTCCCCTTTTACGATACAGAAAAGGATATTATTGATATAAGTGGAGCGGTTAATAACCCCATAAAATTCCAATTTGTTGAGGGTGATAAACTAAGTGATGCAATTTTATTTGCAGGTGGACTGAATAATACATACGACAATATTACACAAGCAGAAATTTCGCGCCTTGATAATACCGGTAATAAAGAACAACTGATTACCGTGAACATTAATGATGACTATCAACTAAAACCAGGCGATAGAATTAAAATTCTTGCCGATGAAAATCAAAGAAAAAATTATAAGGTTTTGGTATTGGGACAAGTGACCTATCCAGGCTTTGTCTACGTAAAAAAAGATGGCAGTTATCTTAAAGATGTAATTGAAAGGGCAGGTGGTTTTAAGCCAAATGCAGATTTACTGAGAGCAGAAGTTATACGAGATTATAACTCGCTGGATATACTCCAAAAATATAAATTAGCGCAGGATTTTGTTGAAAACCCAGAAAAACTGTTACTCCCCGAAGTACAATTAAAACTAAAACAAGAAAAAGCTTCACTTGAGTTGCTTCGCACTTCAAATCTTACTGAAGAAGATACTCTCTTTTTTAATATTGATAATAGACTTAGAATACTGCAGTCAGAAAGTCTTGTAGATTTTACTCAGCTATACGATTCAACTTCAGATGCGTATAAGTTTAAGGTTAAAGACGGCGATTTAATTTTAGTCCCGGATAAATTCAATTATGTTTATGTATTTGGACAAGTAGCAAATGCAGGTTATGTGAAGTATAATCCTGAGGCGAATTATAAATACTACATTAACAAAGCTGGCGGTAAGACTGAGCTTGCACGGAGCGATGATGAAGTAGTAGTAATTAAAGGGAAGGGTAAAAGCTGGATTACTGAGCAGAAAGAAAAATTGAAATTAGAACCGGGAGATTTTATTTATGTCCCCAAAGAAATTCCAAGAACAACTTGGTACTATGTGGGTAGAATTGGTACAGTAGCGGGTATAGTGGGAAGTGTAGCAACTATTGTCTTGCTGTTGAGGCAGTTTGGGAAATAGACGAATTACTTTATAACATTAATCATAGCAACAATATATTATGGAAAATTTAACTCATGCAAACAAAGAGAAAAAATCTTTTGCTGATTTTCTTATAATATTAATGAAATGGCGAAAGATAATTTTCTTGAATGTATTTACTATTACAATTTTAGCAACAGGAATAAGTTTAATCATAGATAAGTGGTATACATCTACTGCTAACATAATACCTCCCAAATCAAGTGGTGGTTTATTAGGAGACATTACTAGTTTTTCTACAACGATAAAAGACTTATCAAAAACTTTGGGTAGATTGGGAACAGTTTCAGAAGAAGCCTATAATTACTTAGCTATTTTGCAGAGTAGAACATGTTTTGAAAAAGTAATAGATAAATTCAATCTACGGAAAGTTTATAAGTTCAAAGATAGCGACCCTATAGAAGATATAATTAAAGAACTAGGGAATAATGTAGAGTTTAATGTGGAAGATGAGGGTAATATTACTATTAAAGTAACTGACAAAAATCCGAAGCGTGCTGCTGATATGGCTAACTATTTTGTTGAAGTATTAAATGAGATTAGTATAGAACTTGGAACGTATGAAGCCAAAAATAATAGAGAATTTATTGAAAAAAGATATCTGCAAGTTTTAAAGGATTTAAAAACAGCAGAAGATTCGTTAAAAGATTTTAGCCAAGAATATTCAGTTTATTCTATAACTGATCAGACTAAAGCTGCAATAACTGCTGCAGCAGAACTAAAGGCAAGAATTACTGTTGAGGAGATTGAGTTGGATTTGATGAAAAAAAATTATGGTGATACTAATCCAATTATAGCAAATAAAAAAATAGTTATTGATGAATTGCAAAAGAGATTAAAAGCGATGGAATTTTCAGACGAAAATTCTAAAAAGGGGAACTTTTTTACTCCGTTTTCACAGCTTCCTGACGTAGGAGTTAAATATCTTAGGTTGATGAGAGAATATGAACTACAGGCTAAGTTACTAGAGTTTATCTTGCCTATTTATGAACAAGCAAAAATTGAAGAGAAAAAGAATATTCCTGTTTGTCTGGTACTAGATAAAGCAGTGCCTGCACAAAAAAAGACCGGACCGAAAAGAGCAATAATTGTAGGGGCCTCTTTTTTAATCTCGTTGTTTCTTTCCATACTTGTGGTACTTATATTAGATTTTTTTGAAAGACTTAAACAAGATGAGGAACAATACAGAAAGATTAATGAGGGACTGTTCCTCCCATTGAAAAAGATGTTACATCTAAAAAGAAAATAATAATGAAACAATCATATAACATAGGCCTTGGTTCAACACATAAAAATACTTTTGTTATCTACATTTTGTGTGTATTCGAATTAATACTTTTGTCATTACTCGCATTAGAATACTATGATTATATATTAGTATTTGTCGGACTAATTCTCGCGGCTGTTTTCATATACATCTCTTTTAACCATCTTTTTTTCCTTTTATTAGCTTTCTTATTATCTATTTTAGCTGGTTCAATAGGTAGTGGCAAGTCTGAGGTATCATTTACAAACATTTTATTTCCTATACTCACAGTTATTTTTTTTATTAGGTTATTTCTAGATTTTGAAAGAAGGCAAAAACAAGATTTTGTACTTATAAAAGTTTTATTTGTAGCATTTTTAATTTGGTCGCTTTTTACTTCGTTAAATGCCGTTAATAAGTCACTTTCGTTATTATACTGGAGAAATTACTTTGCAGGTATTATTGTTTTTTCATTTGCGTTGTTTGTTCTTAATGATTACAGAAAGGTCAAAACTTTTATGATATTTCTTACTGTTTGGGGTATTATATTAGCATTAATTGAATTATATGTGTTTTCAACGTTAGGTGGATTTCCTGCTGCTTTTGTAAAAGTAATTTTTAGGAAAAATCTTCTTGCCACTTCATGGGGTAAATCGAATTATTTAGCAACCTTTTATGTGCTAATAATTCCTGTAACTATTGGTACTTTTTTAACATTAGGCTCTAAGAAGTTAAAGTTATTTTTGTCTGGTTCCATGCTGTTTTTGTTGACTGGTTTAATTTTAACTTTGTCAAGGGGAGGAATACTTTCTTTAGTTATAGCTATCACGATACTAATTTCGAAAGTACTGAAGCCTCGTACTTTTATTCCTTTGTTGCTGCTAATAACTTTATTAACAACTGTATTTATATTAAATCCATTTGCATCTATTCTATTCACCGGTATAAGCAATGTGGGAAGTAGTTTGTCATACTATTCAAGATTGAATTTTTACGAAGATGTCTGGAAGACTTTTTTAAACAATCCTATTGTAGGAGTAGGATTTGGTAATTTAGGCTATCACTCAAAATTTGAATTCACTAAATCTGTTGCTTCAGCACATAATATAGTACTAGGAATGTTAGGTGAAACAGGCATAGTAGGTGCTATATTATTTATTTTTTTGCTTTGTTATATTCTTTTTTTAGTTATCAAAAATTACACTAAAGAAAAGAACGAGCGAATTAAGGTTTTGGAGTGGGCTTTTATAAGTGGTTTTATTGGGGTTTTAATTCATTCTATGATGGAACCAAATTTTGAAGGATTTCAGTTTGCTATAGTATTCTGGTCTACTCTTGCCGTTTTTTTACGTTTATCATCATTTAGTGATGAGTATAAGTCTAGTTTATTACGAACTTAGTGGTGTCTTTCATTTTGTTAAAAAATCTTGCACACAAATTTTGTGCGTAAACGAATTTTTTAAAAGATTCTCTTGCTAAATAAACTTTATAATTCTAATACTAAAAAAACCTTGCTTGGGAATTTCTTTTCCTTAAGCATTCTTCAAATAACAAATTATGTATTACCCCTTGTGGCGTTACCATATCTAGTACGTGTATTAGGTCCGGATAAGTTTGGTCTATTAGCTTTTGCTCAAGCATTTATTCAATATTTTAACATTTTTATTGACTATGGCTTTAATTTTACTGCTACAAGGGATATATCTATAAATAGAAATAGTATTGAAAAAGTTTCAGAAATATTTAGTTCAGTGTTAGTATTGAAAATGGGATTTATTGGTTTGTCTTTACTAATTATATCGTTAATTACTTTTTCCTTTACAAAATTTAGAAATGAATGGCTTATTTACTTCTTAACATTTGGTGTTGTTATTTGTCAAAATATTTTCCCACGTTGGTTATTTCAAGGTTTAGAAAAGATGAAGTACATAACCATCTTAAATATAATTGCAAAAATTATTTTCACATTGTTTATTTTTATTTTTATTAAAAGTACTGTGGATTACTTATATGTTCCGTTGATAAACTTTATTGGTTTTTTTGTATCTGCAGTTTTAGGGTTGTTGATTGCACATAAGTACTTGAGAGTTAAATTTATTAGGCCATCATTTAATGAGTTAAAGCGTCAATTGAAAGAAGGATGGTACCTTTTTATTTCTACAATTGCTACTGGATTGTATACAACTTCAAATGCTTTTATCTTAGGGATATTTGCTAGTAACACTTTAGTAGGATATTTTTCTGCGGCAGAGAGAATAATAAAGGCCATAGAAGACTTGATAAGTCCAGTATTTCATTCAGTTTATCCTTACCTTAGTAAACTTTTTGAAGAGTCTGAATACAAAGCCGTAATTTTTCTAAAAAAAATAATTAGAATAACTAGTATTGTTGGTGTATTTATTTCATTACTTGTCTTTACATTAGCTAATTTTATAGTTGATATTCTTTTGGGAAGTAGTTACCATCAGTCAATCATTGTGTTAAAAATATTGTCACTGTTGCCATTTATTGGTGGAGTGAATATTATATTAACTTCTCTTACTCTTTTATCATTTAATTATAAAAAGGCATTTTCCAGTATAATTGTAGGTGCTGGTATCTCAAATATAATTTTTTCCTTTTTATTTGTCCCATATTATAAGCAAATAGGCAGTTGTATCTCAGTAATTTTGGCTGAGGTCTTTATCATGCTATCAACCTTAATTTATTTGAAGCGAAAAAAGATAAAACTAATATGAGGTAATAACTTAACTTATATTAATATGTGAACTACAATGAGATACACAATTTTTTTAATTAAAGAATTGGAGTATTATGTTAGAAATATTTGATAACACAAAAATTTATATTGTTGCGCCGGCTAACTCTAGAACTGCTGGGCCTGAGCTCCTCCATCAAATGGCTTTTTACATTCGTAATTTTTTAAAGTTTAATGTTTATATGTATTTTGTACCACCAGACCATCCAAATCCAATTCCTTCTGATTTCAAAGAATATGGGAATTGCTCAGTTAATAAAATAGAAGATGAATGTGAAAATATTATTATTGTCCCTGAAATATATAATACACTAAAAATCTTTGATAACTTTTGTAAAATTAGAAAAGTTATCTGGTGGATGAGTATTGATAATTTTTTTATTGATAGATTTATATTTAAAGATATAATACTATCGCTGCCCATTAGAATCATCAAAAAACTTACAGAATTATTAAGCCTTCCCCCTATTTTAGAAATAAATAAAGTAGCTTTGAAATATTATTCAAAATATAAAATTGAGTCAGATCCGTTAGTAAAACAAGCAATTCTAAATATTTGTTCAGCACATCATGTTAAACTTTTTTTAGAAAAGAGAGGATTAAAAGTTTTTTTTCTTGTAGAGTTTTTAAATAATGACTTTCTAGATTTTAATACAGATTTGACCAAGAAAGAAAATATTATTGTTTATAACCCTTTAAAAGGAGCTAAGTTTACACGAAAAATAATTAACAATGCAAAACATTTGAATTTTGTTCCTATAAGTAATTTATCACGAAAAGATGTTATAAAATTGTTGCAAAGAGCAAAAGTTTATATTGATTTTGGTAATCATCCAGGTAGAGACAGACTCCCAAGGGAAGCCGCTTTGTTAAAGTGTTGTATAATTACGAATAGGAAAGGTGGAGCCATGCTAAAGGAGGATCTTGGTATACCTGAAGAGTATAAGTTTGATGATAATTTTGTCAATATCCCGCTTATCATAAATAAAATTGAAGACTGTTTGACCGATTATGAGAATAAACTGTACGATTTTGAAAAATATAGAAAAAGTATTTTGGAGGAACCATCTCTATTTCTTGAGGGAATAAAAAAACTATTTGTGAAAGTGTAGTGCATTTTCTCACTAATTTTCAGATTGTGTAAAATACGTTTTTTAAAGTTAATGTTTATGCTTCAATTTTGTGAAAGTATTTTTTCAAAAAAATCTATATTCACTTGAGAAATTATAGTGTATATTTTTACTGATGATGTCTAGTTAATTTCTTCAAATAAAAATACTACTGCACAAATGATCCCTAAAGTTAGCATTATAGTTCTGAATTGGAATGGACTGGCAGACACTTTGGAATGTCTTCAGTCAGTACAAAAGATTAATTATGGCAATTTTGATGTAATTCTTGTTGACAATAATTCATCAGGTAATGATGTTGAAGTTATTATGGAAAAGTTTGGAGAATTTCTTAAAGTGATAATTGTAAATGATTCGAATAAAGGCTTTGCTGGAGGAAATAATGTTGGTATAAGGTATGCATTAGAAAATAACTCTGATTTTGTCCTTTTATTAAATAATGATACAATTGTAGAACCTGATTTTTTAGATAAACTTATTGAGCAAAGTACACAATTAGCAAACATTGGAATTCTTACACCTAAAATATTCTATTACACGAATAGAGATCAAATTTGGAGTGCAGGCGGCTATATTAGCAAAATTAGGGCGTCAGGGTTTCAACGTGGATTTAATAAAAAGGGGCGTAATTATTATAACATTAATAAATACTGTTCATTTGCAACAGGGTGTTGTATGCTTATCAAACGAGAAGTAATTGAAAAAGTCGGTTTGCTCGATGAAAGATTCTTCTTGTATCTTGAGGATACAGATTACTGTTATAGAGCGATAAATGCTGGTTTTAAAATACGTTTTGTTGCAAATAGTAAAATTTATCACAAAGTGAACACTACTACAAAAATGAACGGTGAGTTGCTTCCATTGTACTATACAATAAGAAATAGACTTTTTTTTGCAAAAAATAGATTAGGTTTTTGGTTTTATTTGTTCTATTTATATTTAGTTGTAACAATGAACATTAAGATTTTTATTTCAAGGAACGGAACAGAAATTAGAAAAATATATAAGTTAGCAACAAACGATTTCAGTAATGAGATGATGGGTCAACTAACAAAAAAAATATTTAATAATATGAGAGTAGGTTAAACCCTTGAAGGTATTAATTGATGACGGATTATCAACTATTAACAAGTTAACTGGTATTGGGTATCAAGCAATTAACCTTTATTTATCACTGAAGAAAATAATTTTCTGTGATATTACCGATTTTAATTACTTAAGGAATCTACATAGGTATTTAAGAAGATTTATCTATTTTTTTCATTCAAATTATTTAGTTAAAAAAAATATTTATGATATAATTCACTATCAAAATTATTATGTGCCGTTCTTAAAAGGAAGGGCAAAACAAATTGTCACTATCCATGATTTGGGAGCTTTCAAATTCCCGGAAACGATTCCTTACCTTTATGTGAAGTACAATCAACATTCAATACTTAATGCATTAAAACGAGCAAACGGCATTATTGTGCCCTCAAGTTCAATAAAAGAAGAAATCAGCCAGTTTTTTTCGAAAGTATCTCCAGAAAAAGTTTTTGTATGTAACAATGGTATAAGAGAGGTTTTCTGGAAATCAACTATAACAAGTAAGTTTTTAGAAAGTCATAATGTGAAGCCATACAGTTATTTTTTCTTCATTGGCAGCCTTTCAAGAAGAAAGAATCTTAAATTTATTTTAGAAGCTTTTATTAAAACAAAGCAGAATCATATAATTAATAAAGATACACAGCTTATTTTAGCAGGTCAGTTTTGGTGGGGGTCGTTGGATTTTAAACACCTATTGCGTGAGGACCTTGGTATAAAAACATTTGGTTATTTAGATGATGATGCAATAGTGGAATTGTATAAATACAGCAAAGCTCTTATTTTCCCCTCGTTGTATGAAGGATTTGGTATGCCGATAATTGAAGCAATGAGTCAGAATATTCCAATAATAATTTCCAATATTCCTACAAGTAGAGAACTAAATAAAAAACATAATAATCAAATGTTGGAATTTGAGATTGATAATCAAGAATCATTTATTAATCAATTGAAGAAAGTGGATAAAGATTATGATATCATTAAACAGAGATTGGACTATGGTGACTTATCAATTTATCATTTTAATAAAATTGCTGAAGAACATCTGAGGATTTATAAGTATGTGCTAAATAGTGACTTTTAAGGTGAGTAAATAATTTTTTTATAAAGTACGATTTCTCAACAGGCCTTTTCATTAGCTTATCAGAATAAGCGTCCTTTCTTCTTAAAACTAAAGCATTAATTTAATAACAAAGTGAGTCATAATAATTTTTGTAAATAAGTCTTTCTTAAAATTAATTTAATCATCTCATATGAACTATGATTGTTTTATATAACAAGGCCTATTTACGTTAAGCTTTTTAAGTAGATATTACAGGTAAAAATAGCAGTTAATAGATACTTTCTTTAATAAATTGTAAAAAAATCTATTTATCCACCAATATATTTATTCTGAGTTGGAACAATTATTGTTCATCTTAATTTATTATACAACTTCTTTTTTTAATAATTTTTCCAATAATAGTCATTTTACAAATAAAAAAGCGAGGAATAACATGAAAAAGTTAAAAAAATTGCCTGTTTCATTCTTATTATTAACAGTTTTGTATACTGCCCCAAAATTTGTTTCAGCTCAAACATCACCAATGCCTACTTCTCCCCCAGGAACAAATACTGTAACATTTAATTCGGCTACAAATGAATACTTTTTCTATTTTAATTCAGATACTCTTTATAGGTATAATATAGGCACGCTACCAAATCCTTATGAAACAGGGGGAAATCTGCATGCTTTGAAAGCAAAAGCAAATAACGGCAATTGGTTTTGGCCAAGCAATGTTGGTGGAATTGGAGCAGAATTATCAGGATTTGAGAAAAAACCTTGGGATAATGGGGTAACTTTTCAATGTCTAACACCCAATCCCTTTCAAAGTGGTAATACAGTAATATCATATTGGCGAATGTTATATAATGGAGATTACCTTGATTATAAATACGAAATGACAATTTCGGGGAGAACACTAATTATTAAAGTAGAAGTTCTTAATAATTCCACTAAAGCCACATCATTTGAATTTGATAGATGCGAAAATGCTAATGATAAAAGAATAGTCAGAGTTCCATATCTAACACTTTTTAATATTTTATACTCTGATAATAGTTATACTTCATTATTTGTTGACTGGGAAGTTACAAACGCTTCAACCATTTATCCTTTTGATCCAGGTGAGTATGCTGTACCAGACTGGGTGTCAACAAAATCCATTAGGTTTGCTCAAAAGGTGAGGTATAATGCAAAAACTAATGGGATTAGGAATCCTCTCAAAGAGACTATTTATTTAACTGTTGCATCAGACATTAGAAATGTCTTACCGAATATTGTTGCACCTAATGCTCCATATAAATCTATTGCAGCAAGTAAAACTGTTTTGTCCTATGGACCCCCATATCCATGGCTTATAGAACCACCAGAATGTAGCGGCTATGCAATTTCTTCTTTAGAACCTAGTTATCAACCATATGCTGTAGGGGATGCAAAGTATGGAAACAATTACAAGCTTCTAAACCTTTTAAAAAAAATGGGTGTAAATGGGCTGAATGTTATTATTAAACAATATCAGTATAAGGGATTTGATAGTGGCTATCCCCAGTTTTTACCAGCAAACACATTCATTTCAGGAAGTGATAGTTGTTCCCTTACCAATATATGTAGTAATATGACAGATAACAATCTTCTTATACGAACAAGGGATACGATAGTAATCAAATTGGGGTATAATTTTGCTTTGCATGAGAATTATATGGATACTTATACAAACTGGGATGAGTACTATTCGCATACTGGAGATTTAGCTAAAAATTCGAATGGTCAATATCTGCTTAATTGGCCGCGTGGGGGGTGTAATGGTTCAGATACAGCGCGTGTATTTAATGCTGGCAAAGCAAGTTATTATTTATCAAATTACGGATCAGGTCAGATAGTATCAGCCATGGGTAATCACAAACCTAATTGGTGCTATTTAGATGTACATTCTGCTCATAATCCTTCTAACATAGTTGATTATGATGCAAGTGTTAATAAAGATAGCGCTGGATATTTTAAATATGTTCTTCATAAATATCGCAACTTACCCAGTTTCCTGAGAACAAATTATTCTGGGCCTGTACAAGGAGAGGGAAATAATCATTTTCTTTATCTTGGTTATTTCGATGATCTTGAGGCACGACTTCACACTGCGGACTATACGCTGTACGGTTACAAAGCCCCCTTGCTTGTTGACTTCGATTTACTGAAAATGCATGGAAAGTCTGCGCTTCACGGTGTTGGTCATTGTGGTAGTTTTTTCGCTCCTACTCCTGGTGCAGATAGTGTTTATGCAACTATTTCAAACAGCCAAGTATTAACGTATATGGCAACAGAATTGGCGTATGGACATAGCGGTTTAATAACAAAGCAAAATGTAATTGATCATACAATTAATCAGGCATTATTAGAGTACAAGCATATTTATCCTATTCAGGAACTTATTTTCAGTACAACACCATCAACTATAGAATATTATAGAAACGGTATCGGTCCGTATACGGCTTCTCAATACATAAGTCAGTTTGTTGGCTGGGATGATTATACTTCTCCAGACTTTATGTCACAACTTAAGGTTACTTATAGCAACGGAATCATTATTTGGGTTAACAAATCCGAAGAAAATTGGACAATTTATCCCGAACAAGTATTTGGCTGGTACAGCTGGCATGCTAGTATTAACGGCGGTTCTGTTGAACTATTTGCCGGCAATAATTTCCCTAAGAGTAGTTCATTTACACTGCCATTTGGAAACGGTTGGTTTGTATTTGTACCCAATGGTCTTGGTAAAACCCAAAGTGCTGGCGGTTTGGAGTCGAATAGCTCTCCTGGAATGTTACCAACAGATTTTGATTTGTATAATAATTATCCTAATCCCTTTAATCCAGAAACAATAATTAAATTCGATTTGCCTGAGAACTCAAAGGTTGTAATTACAATTTATGATATTCTCGGCAGAAAAATTTCAACATTATTTGACGGCGTAAAAGAAGCGGGTTACCATTCAATAAAATGGAATGGTTCTAAATTAGGCAGCGGAGTTTATATTTGCCGTATGGAAGCTTTGAGTGAATCAGATAAACATTTTAGCAAAGAAATCAAGATGATGCTGCTCAAATGATAAGTGGTAACCATCATGTATAACCGCTAAGGACGCAAAGTGACGCTAAGTTTAATTTATATCTTTGTGCTCTTAGCGGTAGCACTTTTAACATACAAGATTTTATTTTTGATCAGACTTGGAATCGATCGTGGTTTAGGAAAACTTTCGAATTGTTTCCAATACTCTCTCAGGCTTTAAATACTGCATGCAACTATTTTCGCACGTTGGCGAATAATAACAATCACATTCAAAGTCCGGTTCTAAAATTTTTCCTCTGCCGTATAAATAAAACTCATTTTTGTTAAAGATATTATTGAAAAGAATTAATTTCTTTTTTAATCCTATTGCAATATGCATTGCCATTGTAACTGCTGTAACTACTATGTCACAATTATTGACCAGATTCATAAAGGTTTGTAAGTTAAAATAGCCGAAATATTTGGCACCACTTTCTTTTTGAATAAATTTATTTTTTTCGTTTTCCTGCTCGCCACCCAAAAGAATAACTTCATAATTTTCTTTCAGTAAATTTTTTGCAAGCTCAATCCAGTATTCTGTTGGCCATAATCTTGAAGTCCATCTTCCGCCACAACCTGTATTTAACCCAATAACTTTTTTGTTTTTGTTTATGTCAAAATTTGTTTGTACTTCGGGAAGTTCTAAGACATATTCCTCACCACTGAATTCATAATCACAAATCTCAAAAATCTCCTGCATGTAATTTTTTGTGTTTTCCTTACTTACATCGTCAAATAATCCCGTAAGCCATTTGTGATGTTCAGCTTTGTTCGATATTGGTTTGGCATGTCCAAACTCATCGATTGTAAATCCGGATTTTCTTTTTGCATTTATAGAATTAGCCAGAGAAACTGCCAGTGCATCTTTATCCAAATTAATTAACCAGTTGAATTCAATATTTTTCAATAACTCTAAATTTTCTATTGTTGGATGGAGAATTCTGTTTACCCACTCGCTACTTAAAATTTCTGGAGTATAAGTCAACCAAAAGAATTGATAATTGGGAAATTCTGCTCTAAGTTTCCGAAGTAGCGGGGTAGTTCTAATCACATCTCCAATTGCACCAAGTTTTATAATTAAAATTTTGCCATCGGAATTCTTATACTCTGGGCAGTCAACACAGTGGTATCCATATTGCTTATGTGGTTTGCATGGAACATCGCCACGAAAAAATTTACAATCTGTTTTTACAATCATGCTCTCTTATGTTTGTTTTAATAGTTAATCAAAAATAAATAAATTATTATTTTCAGGCTATTTTTCTTATTTTTTGTGATAGAAACTTAACCTTCCTAAAGGATAAAAATAATTTTGTACGGACTTCTGTAAGTGAAAATACTAATTATAACGCCTCGTATCCCTTATCCACCATATCGTGGTGATAAACTCAAAATCTTCAACATTTGTAAAAACCTCGCTCAAAAAAATTATATAAAGGTTCTAAGCTTTCATGAAAATAAAAAGAGTATGGAATATATTGCTCACTTAAGGAAGCTTGGTATAAGTATTGACACTGTTAAACTTTCCTTTTTTAATTCTCTACTGAATCTTATAAAGGTAGCTTTTTCAAATATTCCCTTTCAAGTTGCATATTTCTCGTCTAATAGAATGAAAAGTAAAATAAAAACTATTCTTGAAAATGAAGAATTTGATGTTATCTATTTTCATCTTATTCGTACTGCTCAGTTTTTTGAGGCTACTAATGGTTCTGACGCTCTTAAAGTTATAGATTTTACTGATGCTGTCTCGCTTTATTTATCACGATTTGTAAAGATTATAAAAAACCCTTTAAAGAAATTTGCAGTTAAGATTGAACTTAAGCGAGTTAAAGAATATGAAAAAATCTCTGGTAAGTTTGACACACTTTTTGTCTGTTCGCAAAAGGACAAAGAATATCTTGAGCATAAGAAAATTCATCATAATATTCAAATACTAAAAAACGGATTTGATGCAAGTTATTTTTCACCTGGTAGTTTAGGCTATGAAAAGCATAGAATAATATTCACAGGAAATATGCCATATTTTCCTAATAAAGATGCTGTAAGCTACTTTTCAAAAAAAATCTTTCCTAAAATTCTAAAAAAATATCCCGATTCTAAGTTTTACATAGTAGGGCAAAAACCCCCTTACTCGGTTAAAAAATTAAAATCAAGTAATATAATTGTTACTGGTTTTGTTGAAGATATTAAACAAGAATACTTAAAAAGTGAAGTTAATGTAGTACCTATAAGATTTGGTGCGGGTACATTAAATAAAGTTATAGAGTCCTTAGCTTTGGGTGTCCCGGTTATTGCCACCTCAGTGGCAGTTGTTGGATTGCCAGACGAATTACAAGAATATATTTTTATTGCAAATAGTGAAGATGAATTTGTTGAAAAGGTCTGTTTTGTTTTCAATAATCCTCCAGTGCGGGCTAAAATTATTAATGAAGCCGCAAAAAAAATTCAATCTTTGCTTGCATGGGAAAAAATTGTGGCGGAATTCGAAAGTTATATTTCATCTAAAGTAAAAAAATAAGTTAATTTATTTTTGACAAATTGTTATGGAAATGAAAATTGCTTTAGTTCACGACTGGCTTACTGGAATGCGAGGCGGCGAAAAGGTCTTAGAAGTTTTATGTGAATTATACCCGCAAGCAACACTTATAACTTTACTTCACAATAAAGGCTCTCTTTCTTCTACTATAGAAAAAATGAGTATCAAAACTTCGTTTATAGATAGATTGCCTTTCAAAGAAAAAAAATATAGAAATTACCTTCCATTGTTTCCTTTGGCTATTGAATCAATTGATTTTTCAGAATTTGATCTTATTATATCTTCTAGTCATGCTGTTGCTAAAGCTGCTAAACCTAATAAAAATGCCTTACACATTTGCTATTGCCATACACCAATGCGGTATATCTGGGATATGTATGATGATTATTTCGGAAAAGGCAAGGCTAATTTTTTTGTTAGAAAAGCAATGAAATTAATTTTACCAAAACTTCGCCAATGGGACGTTCGTACAAGTAATCATGTCCATTATTTTATTGCTAATTCTAAAAACGTGGCAGAAAGAATAAAAAAATATTATCAAAGGCAAGCTGATGTTATTTATCCCCCGGTTGATACATCGCTTTTTTCTTTGTCAAATAAATGTGAAGATTATTTTTTGATAGTAAGTGCGTTGGTGCCCTATAAAAGAATTGATATTGCTATTGAAGCTTTTAATAAAATTGGGGAAAAATTAGTTGTTGTTGGTACAGGTCCAGAAGCTGACAAATTGAAAGCTATTGCAAAGAAAAATATAGAATTTTTAGGCTGGTGTAATAATGAACAGTTAGCAAAAATTTATAGTGGTTGTAAAGCTTTAATTTTCCCGGGTTTAGAAGATTTTGGAATTGTTCCACTTGAAGCAATGGCTACAGGCAAACCAGTTATTGCATTTGCTAAAGGTGGGGCACTGGAAACAATAATAGGAGAAGGCGAGAACTCTACAGGTATCTTTTTTTATGAGCAAACTTCAGATGCATTAATTAATGCTGTAAAGATTTTTGACAAAAAATATTTTGACCCACAAAGAATTCGTCAACATGCTTTACAATTCGACCGCTCTTTATTTAAGGAAAAATTAAAAAATTATATAGAAGAGAAAATCGCAATTCATTTAAAAGCAAAATAGAATAAAAAGAATATAACGGGCTTTCTAAAAAGTATAGCCAAAGGCTTCGACCAAAGGCTGATAAACCCTTGGCTCGAATGAACCGCTGGTTCTAATTATCTTTCGGCTAAAAAATTTTTTGAAAAGTAGGTTACAAACGCGATGTGGATTGCGTGGATTTATACAGTCTAAAGTTGTGTATACCACTGTGTACTAATGATTTTCCAGGAATCTAGTCTAAAATTACTTTTTAAACAACATCGATTTATTTGTAGGATGGGAATACCTGTTAAACTTACTAAGCTGATAATCTTGATAACCAAATGTGACTTATTTGTAAAATTAGTTTAGAACCTTATTCATTACCCTTTAACCTTAGTAACATCCTATAGACCATAGGACAATTTACCTTATTACCTTATTTTCTTTGAATATGTTGTTTCATCTTGTGTTTTGTATTGCTTCGTTTCATTACATTACATGCATAATAACTGAAATAAAGGCCACTGTATGCCCTTTTTTTTATTAGGGCTTTATGTAATGTTGTCCGTTTGTTAATTGTTTAAGAGGTTTGTCAACAAACCCATTCGCCGATAACGTTGATTTAACTATCGTCAGACTTCCACGTAGTTTGTCGAGTCGTTTGACTTCAACAGAGACGGGTGACATTTAAAGTCCGTTTCATCAGCGTTCCATCTATAAATTAGTCTTACTTTTTATCCTTATAAGTTAAAAAATAAGCTGATATTTTTATAATCATATCTCTCAAAATAAGAAACACAACTGTGCAATAAATCAAGAGCAAAGTTAGTCCGACTAATAAAATTTTCATAGCTGTTTGTTCATTAATATTATCAAGTGCAAATAAGTATTGAGACAAATTCTTGCAAAGAATTATAATAATTGTAGTAATCAATGCAATAAGTAATAATTTAAGAGTAATAACTCGATCAAACACCACCCTTTTAAAACGAATTAAATAATAAATTAAGAAACCGCTATTAAGCCAGCCTACAGTAACCCATGTTATTGCCAATGCTTCTATGCCTGAAAGTACTTTGGAAAGAAAGAATAAAACGATAGCCTGAATAAAGACAAAAAGTAAATTAATTGCGATTAAATTCTTTGCGGATTTTAATGAATAAAAAATATTTGCCAGAACTGGACTCAACAAAAAAGGAATTAATGCAATTGCCATTATTTGCAAAGCGTGAGACGTTTCTACGCTATCATGCAGTGTAAAATGCCCTCGTTGATAAATTACTTGGATTATCGGCTGTGATAAAACAGAAAAAAGTAAAACGAAGAATATTGATGTCAAAACAGAAACAAGAATCCCTTTATTTGTAGCGTTGTAAAATTCTTTTATCTCACCCTCGTTAATTAATTTTGTTTGAATTGGTAAAAGTGATGTGCTAATTGCAAAGCTAAATATTGTAAGAGGTAATAAAATTACTTTTAAGGCGTACTGATAATGAGAAAATGTTCCTTCAACAAAGGAGTAGGCAAAATATCTCTCGATTAAACCTGAGAGACTTGGTATTAATGAATTCCCAAATATTAAAAGAATGACTGTACTCCATCCAAATATATTGAATTTATTATCCAACGAGTTTTCATAGAAATTTTCTTTTGTTTTTTGTGTTAAATCTATTCGATGAGTTAAAAAAATCTGGTAAATAAAGAACAAAACACCGCCGATAAGTAACCCAATAGGTAAAGAAATAATACCAAAGTATTTCGTCAAGAAAATTAAAGAGATAATTGAAGATACATTTAAAAAAACTATCATTTGTCCAGGATTTGTGATTTTCCCCTTTAATTGTAACACTGCAGCAAATATGCCGGAGGGGACTAAAAAGGAAGTTAAGATAAATAGTAATCTTGATGTATTTATTGCAGTTTGTGCGGCAATAGTAGATTTAGTAAAAATTAATGGTAAAATAAAGCCAGATATTGGATATAGAATTAGGGAAACAATAAATGAGAAGATGAATATTTTAACACCGATATTGAAAAGTGATTTGTAAAAAACATTCGAATTTTTGATTTGTGTATAGTATGATAATGTGCCAGATAGAATTGAAGAATTAGCTGCAATTGCAATATCAAATAGCAGAAGAGTCGTGAGATAAGCATCAGTTATTTCTGTTGCACCGAACTTAGATGCCATTAAAATTTCGCGTAGAAAACCAAGTAAGCGACCCAACAACGCAAACGCACTTAATCCAATTAACCCATGCAGCCATTTTTTCAGCATTTTTCTAATCTTTTATTTTTTTGCTTTGTTAAGAGACTTCTGAAAAATTCGATGAGTCATTCCCGTGAAACTTGTTCTCACGTAATTGGGGAACGGGAATCCATTGTTTTCAAAGTAGGGGGCTGTCTAAAAAGTAATTTTTCAATTTTAAAATCCGTGAAAATCTGTGTTGTCTGTGTTCTATTTTTTTAAAAAAATCTTACTTTTTAGATAGCCCCGACAACCACTGAAAATTCTATTTTTCAAATGTCTCGTTATAGTAACATTTCAAATAAATTTTTTCTGTTTCATTAATCATTTTGTTTAAACTAAACTCTCTCGAAACTTTCTTAAAAGCTTGTTCGGCTAATTGTTCGCACAGTTGTTTGTTATTCAATAAATGTATTATTGCCTTAGATAACGCTTGATAATTTTTAGGGGGAATAAGAATGCCTTCTTTTCCATTTTCAATAATTTCAGTTATTCCATTAACATTGGTAGCAACAATAGGTTTTTTAGATGCCATAGCCTCTAGGAGAACAAGCGGCAGACCTTCCCATAATGAAGGTAGCACAAAAATATCAAATTGTTTTATTAAGCTTGGTATATCAGTTCTGCTTCCTAAGAAAGTGAAATAGTTTTCAACTTTACTTTTTTTTGCTAAAAGTTCTAAATCATTTCTAAGTTCACCATCTCCAACAATAACGAATCGAACGTTCTGATAATTTTTTATTACATCTTCTGATGCTTTAATTAAATATTCGTAACCCTTTTGGGGGTGCAGTCTTCCAACTGAACCGATAATAGTTGTATTACTTATTTTTAATTTAATTGTACTTTTTTCAATCTGATTAGATTGGGTAAATTGGTCAATATCTACTCCATTAAAAATTACAGCTGACTTTTCTTTTCTTACTATGCCATATTTCATGCCCAACTCAAAATCATTTTTAGCAACACAAATTGTACAATGGGTAAATTTTAGTAAGAATTTATCAATTACTGTATAAATTTTTTTTTGTAATGGTTTATCAAAGTTCAAATAATGAATTCCGTGATAGGTATGAATTACAGCACCTTTAAAATTTTTGATTGCTGCAAGTCGCCCGTAAAAACCAGCCGTACCGCCGTGTGTATGCAAAATGTCAGGAGAAATTTTTTTAATTAGTTGATATGTTTTTATTAAGGAAAAAATGTTGGGACGATTAGAAATTTTCAATGGATGAACTTTAACACCAATCTTATTTAACTCATCTACTAGATAACCACTTTTTTCACAAGCTACTTCAACATCAAATTTTGACTTATCTAATCTTTGCGTAAGCCAAAGAAGATGCTGCTGACCACCGCCAATTTTAGCTTCATCAATCATCATAAGTATTTTTATCTTTGACTGGCTCAATTTAATTTCCCAGTTAATTTTAAATAAATTCTTAGTAATGCATGTTCAAATTTAGGTCTATGCTTTTGATAATAAAGTATTTGACTTTCGCGGTATTTCTGAAAAAGAAACCTTTGATTTGAGCTTGTCAAACTTTTCCCTCTTAAGTGAATTAAAGATACCTTAGGGAAATAAATTATTTTTTTGCCTTTTGCAATTGCCCTTGCACATAAATCTTTGTCTTCATAATACATAAAAAACGACTCATCAAAACCGTTTAATTCAAGGAATAGTTCTTTTTTTATGAATAATGCCGCGCCTGTAACCCATTGTTTTTCTTTTTTTAATAAATGCTTTTTACTAATATAATTAAGTGCAACTTTATTTTTTTTGTCTACTAATTTGTAAAGTATTTTATCTAAAAATTCTCTGTACAAAGAAGGAAGTTTTCCACAAGACAGTTGCAATGAATTATCTTCATTGAGCAGCTTTGGTCCTATTATTCCTATATGTTGATTAAGCGAAAATTCTTTTTCAATTTCTTTTAGAATTTCGGATTTAATTATCACATCGTTGTTTAAAAAAAGTAAAATATTACCCAAAGCTCTTTGTGCGGCCAAATTATTTGCTGCACCAAATCCTAAATTTTTTTGAGAAGTTATTAATTTAATGTTTGGGAAATCTTTAATAAGTTCAAAAGGACTTTGTTCGGTTGAGTTATTATCGACAAGAATAATTTCAAAATTGTCCGTGTGAAACCTTAAAAAAGATTCAATTGCAGTTCTTGTTAGATTAATATTGTTATGCTGAATAATGATGACTGAAACCATAATTCATAATTAGACACGAATTACACGAATTAACTCTAATTTTATTAAAAGTTTATGTTAATTAATGAAACTCATGCCTTGTGTACTAAGAAAAGTAATATCGTTAATTAAATTAAATTCTGTTGCAATAATAAATAAAAAATGTAATTAAATTACACATAATAATTTCTAAACTATTATGATTGTTAACCAGAAGTCTTTTTACGCTTTTAAGCTTTTTCTTGATTTAATATTGCTTAATGCAGCATTTCTTTTTGCAGCCTGGCTTGCTCAACCTGCATACATTCTTTATCAAAAACCTTATATGTTTATTCTAATGATAGGATTAAATGTTTTATGGTATGTAAGTACAAAAGTAACGGACTTTTACAATAATCTTAATCCTCGTTCATTTTTCTTTAGGTCGAGTATTATTTTTAAGAATGCTTTAATTCAAATTATGGCGGCTATTTTTTTCATATTTGCTGCAAAAGAAAATTTATACACACGTAATTTTATAGCATTCTATTTCTTGATGCTTGTTGTTTTTATTTTTTTAAGAGTTTTACTTTTTGATATAATACAACTTAGTTTTTATAGGACGGGTAAATACGTCAAGAACATTATAGTGATTGGGGCTAATAGTATTGGAGAAGAGTTTGTTCAATTGCTTGAATTAAATCCACATCTTGGATATAAATTTATTGGCTTTGTTGATGAACAACTTCACGAGTCGAATAAAAGAATAATTTGTTCATTTGATAAACTAAATTTGTTTTTAGAAAAAGAAAATGTTGATGAAGCAGTAATTACAGTCACTGATATTGAATCTTCTAAATTGAACGAGATAATTAATGTATGCAATAAAAATGCTTTAAGAGTACACATAATTCCAGACTATTTTCAGTTTCTTTCAAAAAGATTTGCATTAAATAATATAGGTGGCTTTCCAATAATAACTATACGCGATGAACCATTAGCAGAGTTTCAGTGGCGACTTATTAAGAGAGTGTTTGACATTTGTTTTACTTTAGTCATTTCTGTAGTAATATTAAGTTGGTTAGTTCCATTAGTAGCAATAATAATTAAATTGACTTCAAGAGGACCAGTATTTTTCATTCAAGAGCGAATTGGGCTGAAGAACGAGAAATTTAGGTGTATTAAATTTCGTTCGATGTATGTTGACAACAAATTTCGAAATGATGCTTTCACTCCCACCACAAAAGATGATCCTCGTGTTACAAAATTTGGTAGATTTTTAAGAAGAACGAATCTTGATGAAATACCTCAATTTTGGAATGTAATAAAAGGTGAAATGTCGATTGTTGGTCCGCGTCCTCACAGTGTTGCATTTAATCGGGAATATCTTAAATATTTTGAAGCGATTAAATTGCGACATTTGGTAAAGCCTGGATTAACTGGCTGGGCGCAGATTCACGGATTAAGAGGCGATGTTGAAGATGAAAGCGAAAACAGGAGAAGAACAATAGAGAGAATTAAACATGATATTTGGTATATTGAAAATTGGAGCTTATGGTTAGACGTTCAAATAATTTTAATAACTATATGGCAGATGATAACAGCCAACACGAAAGGGCATTAAACGCAAAAGCAAGTTGGACTTTAAATTTAAAAAGCCCTTCCCTTAGGGAAGGGTTTGGGATAGGCTTTTACCAATAGCGAGCAAGAACCAAACCATAGTTATAATTTCGTGGTCACCAAAATTCCATTCAGTCAAACCGGAAACGAGGAAAGCCAAAAAAGCTCCACTTGCGCCCAACGCATAAGATGATGCAAATGGTATGTCTTTTAGCGTAAAATAATTTTTTATGTGAATTACAAAAATCTTTACGAGCAAAAACATTACCGCAATAAAACCAAATAAGCCTAATGTGACCAAAAGATGGATATAATTATTATGCATGTGCCCTTGAATTTCCTTATCGAAATCTCTTTTATATTGCTTGTAAAGATTAGCTAAGTCAATATCGCCTACACCAAATAAAGGATGGTCCCTAAAAATTAAAAGACCAGCTCGCCACAACGCTAAGCGTGAAAAATTAGAAGGTAAATAGGGATCAAAAATACTAAGCAGTCGGCTTCTTTTTACTTGGGTGAAATACAAAAGAGAATCTTGAGAAATAATGCTTGTGGGTACAAATCCCAAATAACTTATAGAGCTATGTAAAAATTTTAAAGAGTCGGATATTTCAACTTGGGCTAGATATTTTTTAGTAGTAGCAATAAAAATTTTCTCATTACTTGAAGTAGCGAGATAAGCATTGCGTATATTTTTTTCTGTATTCATAAGTTCAATATTGTTTGGCTCGATTAAATATAAATTAAGTCCGTTTTCATCACTAACAATTATTTTAGAGTCTTTATAGAATACCAAATCACTTTTAGGTGAAAACTTTTTTGTATCTAATATTTTTTCAGGTAAAAAATTTTTTAAGGAGTACACAGACAGAATTTTAGTTTTTGAAAAAAGGACTAAGAATGAGGAATCAGCGAAAATTTTTACGTTATTATTTGTTATGGCTTTATCTGTATACCTAAGTTTATTTCTTAGATTTAGCGGGTCTCTAAAAATTGTAAGCCCGCTGTCGCTATCTATTGCATATAAGAATTTATTTGCTTTACACCAATCTGTTAAGAAGCCTGGGGTTAGGAATTCAGTTATTTTGTTAAACTTTTTTGAATGATTAACATTCATTAAAACAAACCGAGTATCTATAAGATTTGCTACATAAAAATTATCCTGCCATTTCTGAAATTTTATTACTGGAGATTCAAAATTGTATTTGTTCATTATTTTATTATTACTGGCATTGAATTCTAAAAGACCATTTTCAAAATCACTCACATAATAAATACTATCAGAAGGGAAGATGCTATATGCTCTGCCATCAGTTTTCAGTTCTTCAATAAAATGAAGATTGTTTTGTTTATAATCATAGATTGTAATTTTGCTTACATTCTTTTCGATGAAAAAACTAACGGCTACTAATAGAATAACCGGTAACAATAGTATCCATTTTCTACTAAGAAGTATAACCAGTAAAATTCCCGCAGCAGCGCCGAGCCATCCTGTTCTTTTGTAAGTTGCAGCTAAAGCTAATAAATTAATAACAAACGCAATTAGAGTTAAAGCTCTAAGTTTTATGTTTAATTTTTCATTTATTAGAAAAGCAAAAAGAATAATAAGCGAAAAACTCATTAACTCACTTGAAGTAATAGGGTATTGAAAAGTTGAAGGTCCGGATTCGTACAGTTGATAAAAACTATTGATAAAATATTTATACGAGGCACCAATATAAATTAGCATTGTTGCTATTGCAGCGGATAAATAAATAACCACATATTTTTTTGCCCGTTCAAAATCCGAAGCTGAAATTATGAACGTGTAAATTATTGGAATAAGAAACACTCTTTTAAGCAAATTGTGAAATGACTGTGATGGATTAACTGAAAAAACAGTAGATAATATTTCGGCGGCTATATAAAAAAGAAACGCATATTCTAAACCAGTTTTTCTGAATGGATTACTTCCAGTCAAATAAAATCTTACAATAATTAAAATTAATGCAGAATAATACCCAATTTGATTAAGAAAAATGGAATTTGTTAGAGTGCACAAAAAAACTATCGAAAAAAAATAAATTAATTTATCGATTGCAGTAATTAGTTTACTATTGGGTTCAATCATAAAAGGACTCGGATTTTTTGATTTTTACAAAAATACATATAATTGGAAATTCAAATGAAAATATTATTCAAATCCAAGAGTAAAAGAGAATCTTATAATGAAGTATGATGTTATAGTAGTTGGTGCTGGTATTGTGGGCTTGGCTTCGGCATTCAAAATACTCGAAAAAAATCCTCGATTGAAACTATTAATTATCGAAAAAGAAAATCAAATAAGTAAACATCAAAGTGGAAACAATAGTGGCGTTATTCATTCTGGAATTTATTATAAGCCCAAAAGTTTAAAGGCAATAAACTGTATTAATGGTTACAAGTTATTGGTTAAATTTGCTGAAGAAAATGATATAAAATTTGAAATATGTGGAAAAATTATTGTTGCTACTTCCGAACAGCAGATACCTGACATGCTTAAATTGTACAATAGCGGAATTGAAAATGGATTGAACGGAATTAAAATTATGAGAACAGAAGAGTTAAAAGAAATTGAGCCGTATGTAAATGCCGTTCAGGGGATTTTTGTGCCACAAACTGGTATTATTAATTATTCACAAGTATCAGAAAAATATCTCGAAAAAATTAAGCAATGGGATGGCGAAATTGTATTTAATAGTACTGTAATAAATATTAAAGAGAAAACAGACGAATGTGAAATTATTACAGAAGATAATCATTTCCAATCTAAGTATGTTTTAACATGCGGAGGACTTTATTCCGATTACTTAGCTAAAATGACAAATCCTGAAATTGATATTCGGATAATTCCTTTTAGAGGTGAGTACTATAAGATTAAAGAAGAAAAGAAACATTTAATCCGAAACTTAATTTATCCAGTTCCAGACCCCAATTTTCCTTTTCTTGGTGTTCATTTTACACGAATGATTGATGGAAAAGTGGAAGCTGGACCCAATGCTGTATTAGCCTTCAAGCTCGAAGGCTATCGCAAAATTGATATAAATCTCATTGAGTTTTTTCAAACCATAACTTGGCCTGGTTTTATATCAGTAGTTAAAAAATACTGGAAAACCGGGATAGGTGAATTTTATCGTTCCTTTAGTAAAAAAGCATTTGTTAAAGAGTTACAAAAAATGATCCCAGAAATTCAAGAAAGTGATTTAGAACAAGGGGGTGCAGGAGTGCGAGCCCAAGCTTGTTCTAAAAAAGGTGGACTTATTGATGACTTTTATTTTGTTGAAAGTAAACGACTGCTGCATGTTTGTAACGCTCCGTCCCCTGCTGCTACTTCTTCTCTTTCAATAGGTGATTATGTTGCTAATAGAATACTGAATAAATTTAACTAATAAATAGGTTCTCTAATTGAGCAAAAAAATTGAAAGACTGCTAATATTGACCTCTGATTTTATTGCAATTAATCTTGCATGGGTCGTTTTCTTCTATTTTAGAGTTGAAAGCGGCTGGTTCGATCTATTATCTCGTCCAGATTTTCTCCTACCAATGATAACCGTCTACTTTTACTGGCTTATAATTTTTACTTTCGTTGGAATGTATCGCACATGGTTTGCCCATTCAAGATTTGATGAACTTGCTACACTTTTCAAAGCTTCATTTGTAGGTATCTTTATACTTTTCTTTTTAATTCTTTACGATGATTACACTCACGGAGCCTCAACTTCAATTAGATTCTTTATCCTTCTATACTGGGCAATATTTTTTATCTTTGTTAGTTCAGGCAGATTAATTATACGAAGTCTGCAACGCAATCTTTTAATAAGAGGTATCGGCAGAAGAAAAGTCTTAATTATAGGTTTTAACCCCCAAGCGCATGAAGTACATAAATCAATAAAAAACCATAAGGCTTTAGGTCTTGATGTAATTGGCTATGTTGCTGTTAGAAGAGAAAACGTAGGTAAAGACTTTTTGAGCGTACCTGTAATAGACACAGTCAAAAACCTCGAGAGTGTAATTGAGAAAACCCAAATCAAGACTGTAATTATAGCTTTAGAAAGAAAACATGAAGACATATTGCTGGATATTATTTCTAAAAGTGAGGGTAAAGGAATCGAATTAAAAATTGTTCCTGATCTGTATGATATTATTAGTGGTCAAGCAAGAACTTCTCAAATTTATGGCTTCCCGCTTATCGATGTAATGCCAGAACTTATGCCTGAATGGGAAAAGAAAATTAAAAGGCTGATGGATATTTTTCTCTCCCTTGCGGTTTTGCTTATAACTTTGCCAATAACTTTAATTACTGCTGTAGCAATTAAGATAGATAGCAAAGGACCAATTCTTTATGCCCAAGAAAGAATGGGGCAAGGTGGAAAAATTTTTAAAATATACAAATTTCGTTCAATGATTAAAGATGCTGAGAAACTTACTGGTCCTGTTTGGTCTTCCAAAGATGACCCAAGAATAACTAAAGTCGGCAGATTCATTAGAAAATTTAGAATCGATGAAATTCCGCAAATGTTTAATATTTTGAAGGGGGATATGAGTTTTGTGGGACCAAGACCAGAACGACCCTTCTTTGTCGAAAAACTCTCTAAAGAAATTCCTTACTATAAAAGAAGACTTAAAGTACGACCAGGAATCACAGGCTGGGCTCAAGTTAAACACAAATATGATGAGACAATTGACGATGTAAAAGAAAAATTGAAATACGACTTCTTTTATATCGAAAATATGAGCCTGAAAATGGATTTTATAATTATACTAAGAACCGTTCTCGTTGTTTTGTTTGGGAAAGGACACTATGAGTGAATTCAGAATTTAAAATGCAGAGTTACGAATGAAATTACTTTTTTCAAGTATATTTTTATTAAGAACTTTACAACTAAAATGAAAGTAATCTTTTTATGAATGAAAAAACTATTGTTATTATACCAACTTATAACGAATTGAAAAATCTACAATCAATGATTCCATTAATTAATCAAATGTATCCATCATTAGATATTCTTATTGTTGATGATAATTCCCCAGATGGTACTGGCAAATTCGTGGAAAGTTTATCTGTAAAAGATAAGCGAATTAAATTGATTGAACGCGAAAAGAAAATGGGGCTGGGCACTGCTTATGTAGAAGGCTTTAAATATGCTCTTTCAAACGGCTATCAATACATAATCCAAATGGATGCTGACTTTTCTCACGATCCAAAGGAAATAAAAAAAATGCTAGAGTATATTAAAAATTACGACCTCGTCATAGGCAGCAGATATATTTCGGGAGTAAATGTAGTCAATTGGCCAATGGTAAGATTATTACTTAGCTATTTTGCAAATATTTATACTAGAATTGTTACAAGTTTACCAATAATGGATTGCACTGGTGGTTTTAAATGTTTTAGAAGGGAAGTTTTATCTTCAATAAATCTTGATAATATTCACTCTAACGGTTATTCTTTTCAAATAGAAATGAATTTTTTAGCTTGGAAGAAGAATTTTAGGATAAAAGAATTTCCTATAATTTTTGTTGATCGTACCGAAGGTAATTCTAAGATGTCTAAAAAGATTGTCTGGGAAGCAATTTTTATGGTTTGGAAACTTAGACTAAAAAGCATTTTCGGGAAATTAAATTGAATTTCAAAGATGATTGACCTTTCAATAATAATAGTGAATTACAATGTAAAAGAGTTTCTTCTTAACCTGCTCGATTCTATAAAAAAAGCAAGCGTTAATTTATCAATTGAAATAATTATTGTTGATAATGCATCCGACGATGGAAGTGTAGAATTAGTGAAAGAAAAATTTCCCGAGGTAGATTTTATAGTCAATAAAAAAAACATTGGCTTTGGTGCTGCAAATAATCTTGCATTAGCTAAAGCAAGAGGTAAGTATTTTTTGCTTATTAATCCAGATACAATTGTAAAGGAAGATACACTTTACAAGATGCTTATTTTCTTTGAAAATAATCCGCAGGCTGGTATTGCAGGCTGTAAAGTTTTAAATCCAGATGGCTCACTACAGTTAGCTTGTCGGCGTGGTTTCCCAGGACCTTGGACTTCATTTACGAAAGTGATGGGTTTAAGTAAACTCTTTCCTAAAAGTAAACTTTTTGCAAGATACAATCTCACTTATCTAGATGAAAATCAAACTTACGAAGTTGATGCAATAAGCGGCGCTTTTATGATGATGCGTCGTGAAGTTTATGAAAAAATTGGCGGTTTTGACACTCAGTTTTTTATGTATGGTGAAGACCTCGATTTATGCTACCGTGCTCAATCAGCGGGTTTTAAGGTTTATTATGTTCATTCAACTGAAATTATTCATTATAAAGGTGAAAGTACAAAAAGAAGCAATATTGATGAAACGAAATATTTTTACGACGCAATGCACATGTTTGTACGTAAACACCTTGCAACCTCTTTTTTTGTTGAAAGTATGCTACGATTAGCTATTATCTTTAGAAAATTTTTTGCTTTTCTTAATATTTATAAACTACCAATTGCTTCAATGTGCTTTGATTTAATTCTTTTTACAACTTCAGTTTATATCTCAGAAAAAATTTATAAACCTGGCCATTGGACCGGCTTCCCGCACTATGTTATCCCATGGATTTATTTTGTCCCGTCTTTGTTTCAGGTTATTATCTCCGGATTAACTGGCACATATAATAAAACTTCTCTTTCAGTACTTAAGACTGTTCTTTCTTTATTTTATGGATTAGTCATTCTTTCTTCACTTACTTTTTTCTTTAAACAATTTGCATTTAGTAGAGCTGTAATACTAATTACTTACGGAATTGTTTTTATACTTTTTTCAAGTTGGAGAATAATTTTTAAGGTAATATTTAAAGTTGGACTAATTAGTGAGACAAGAAAAATAAACACACTAATTGTTGGAGCTGGTGAAAAATCTATTAAGCTTGCTCAAAAACTCAAATCAAATCTTTCCAAGCTTTACAACATAGTAGGATTAGTTTCATTATCCAGAAAAGAAATTGGTGAAACTCACGGCTCTTATAAAGTGATAGGTGCTTTAGAGAACATAAAAAAAATAATTTCTGATAAAAAAATTGACCTTGTAATATTTTCATCAGAGCAATTGACATTTAATCAAATGTTTGGTGTAGTTTCGGAATGCCAAGGTTTAACTGTAGATTTTTTGGTCGCTGGGAAGGAAATTGACTATTTAGTGGGCAAATCTTCTGTTCTAATGCTGGATGATATACCTCTTTTAAGAATCGAATATAATATTTCGTCATTTTTACATCGGTTTATTAAAAGTTTATTCGATTTTGTGTTCAGTTTCTTTATTTTACTTTTCGTTTATCCTTTCATATATTTATTTTGTTTAATCACTAAACGGCGGTCGAATTTCACAAATTTTGTACTTCAGGTACCGTTGGTTATTTTGAGAAAAAAAAGTTTGGTCGGGCCTAAAGAAAATTCGTATCACAATGGATTGTACGTCGGCTTGCCTGGTCTAACTGGCTTATGGTTCACTGAATTAGTTGATTCAAATGATTCGGAAGAACTAAAAAAATTAGATGTCTTTTATGCAAAAAATTATAACATTTGGCTCGATTTGGAAATTTTAGGAAGAACTTTTTCAAAAATGATTTTAGGACGGAGAGATTAATGGCAAAAAATATACTTGACTTTGAAAAGCCTATCATTGAACTCGAAAACAAAATTGAAGAAATGCGAAAGTATGAGGGAAATTTAGATATAGGGAATGAAATTAGAACTTTGGAAGAGAAAGTAATTCAGCTTAAAAAAAATATTTATGAAAATTTGACCCGCTGGCAAAGAGTTCAATTGGCACGTCACCCCGAAAGACCTTACACACTTGACTATATCAATTTAATGACAACCGATTTTGTAGAACTGCATGGTGATCGATTGTTCAAAGATGATAAGGCTATTGTAGGTGGTCTGGCTAAACTTGATGAATATAAAATTATGATTATAGGTCATCAAAAGGGAAGAGATACAAAATCAAATTTGTATCGAAATTTTGGAATGCCTAATCCTGAAGGCTACCGAAAGGCCTTGCGATTAATGAAATTGGCTGAAAAATTTAATCTGCCTGTCATTACCATGCTTGATACACCAGGAGCTTATCCTGGTATTGAAGCTGAGCAAAGGGGACAAGCAGAAGCTATCGCAAGAAATTTATTTGAGATGAGTAAACTTAAAGTTCCAATAATTGTTGTTATTATTGGTGAAGGTGCAAGTGGAGGTGCACTTGGGATTGGCATAGGTGATAGAATTTTGATGCTGCAGAATACTTGGTATTCAGTAATTTCACCTGAATCTTGCTCAAGCATTTTGTGGCGGAGTTGGGATTATAAAGAACAAGCTGCAGAAGCATTAAAATTATCTGCAGAGGATTTGCTTCAACAGGGGATTATCGATAGAATTATACCTGAACCTCTCGGAGGTGCCCATAAAAATTATTCTCTAATGGCGAATACTTTAAAATCCGCTCTTAAAGAAGAACTTTCTCAGCTAATTAAAATTAAACCCGAAAAGTTGATTCAAAATAGATTAGAAAAATTTGGTAAAATGGGTGTATATAAAGAATAACTGTTTACCTTTAATTTCATATTAACCAATATTTTTTGGTTCTTCAATAACTTGTTAAAAATAATAGTTGTCTACTATGTTGAAACATATCACTTCACTTCGAGTACGCTATGCAGATACAGACAAAATGCAGTTTGTATACAATGGAAAGTATTTAGAGTATTTTGAAGTAGGCAGAACCGAATTGCTTAGAAGTACTGGTCTATCGTATAGAGAAGTTGAAAAAGCAGGTTTCCAACTCCCATTAATTGAGGCTAATGTCAAATATAAAAATCCAGCTACTTATGACGATATTCTTGAAATAGAAGCTGCCGTTAAAGAACTATACTCACCAAAAGTTCATATCGAATACATAATCAGAAAAAAAGACACAGGTGAACTGATAGCAGAAGGGTTTACAACTCACGTTTTTATTAACAGCCTTACCAAGAAAGTAGTTAAACCACCTCAAATTTATATCGACGCATTAAAAAAATACTTTGAATAAAAACGCACTTAAGAAGCAATTGAAAAATTGCCTTTTAGTAACCCTCAACTTTTGGGAACCATTATTTTAACATTATCGTAATCCCGTTAAGGATTGAATATTCATATAAGTTTAGAACCTTTTTAATTCTTAGTCCCGTAGGTGACTGTCGCATAAGTAAATATTATCAATATGTCATCATTTTGGATTCCAGTTCCCCACTTACGTGAGGACAAGTTTCACGGGAATGACGCATAAAGCACGACCTATTGCAACATCCACCGTAGGGACGACATAAAAAATTATTTTGGACAAATATGATTTATATATTCCTGCCAACTAAATACTTGTTTTTATTTTTTTATTCCATAGTTTCGAATGTATATTTTATTTTTTGTTTTTAGCCGGGATGCTACATTAAAAATGTTATCAAAAATAAAAGAACTTACTAAAGACACTGCTATATACGGCATTAGTACTATAGTGGGAAGATTTATCGGTTTTATCCTAGTCCCATTTTACACTAACGTAATAAATACTAATGATTTCGGAATATACTCCAATGTTTATGCATACATTGCTTTTCTTAATGTAATTTTTATTTATGGAATGGATGCAGCTTTTATGAAGTATGCATCTTTAACAACCGCTGATGAAAGAAAAAACATTTTCTCTACCTCTTTTTGGTTCATTATGTTTTCTACGGTTTTGTTTTCGGTCTTTCTTTTGTTGCTTAAAACACCCCTTAAATCAGCAATAGAAATTCCTCAGAATTTTTCTAATCTCTATTATTATTTAATTTTAATTTTATTCTTAGATACAGTGGCATTAATTCCATTTGCAAAGCTGAGACTGGAAAGAAAAGCAATAAAGTTTGCTGTAATAAAACTTATTAACATCTTTCTGAACTTGAGTTTGAATTTATATTTGATACTAAAATTAAAAATGGGAATTGAGGCTATTTTTATAAGCAATTTAATTGCTTCTTTATTTTCAGTTGTTGTTTTACTGCCGGAGATTTTTCACAGCATACGATTTAAAATAGATAAAGCAATTCTCAACAAATTGTTAAAGTTTGGCATTCCATATTTGCCAGGCAGTCTTTCCGCTATGATTGTACAGGTAATCGATAGACCAATTGTTCTTGCACTGACGGATGCTTCTACACTTGGTATTTATCAGGCTAATTACAAACTTGGTATTTTTATGATGCTTATTGTTTCTATGTTTAATTATGCTTGGCAGCCGTTTTTCTTAAATAACGCACAAGAGAAAAATGCAAAGGAACTATTTTCCAAAATATTTACTTTGTTTTTACTCTTTACAAGTCTTTTGTGGATAATTCTTTCTTTGTTTATAGATGACTTTGCTAAATTCAAAATATTTGATAACGTAACAATAATTGGAAAAGCATACTTAGGTGGTTTGGTAATAGTACCAATAATTTTGCTGGGTTATTTATTTAATGGTTTATATGTTAATTTTACTGCTGGTATTTATATAGAAGAAAAGACAAAATATTTCCCAATTGTTACCGGCTCGGGGGCGTTAGTTAATGTTGTAGTAAACTTTATGTTAATCCCAGTTATTGGCATTGTTGGCGCTGCATTAGCTACTCTCGCAAGTTATATGGTAATGGCGGGAGGACTTTTTTTCTTCTCGCAAAAATTTTATAAGATAAATTATGAGTACAAAAAAATCATAAAAATATTGACGTTGATTTTTATAACAGCTGGTCTGTATTATTTGTTTTATTATACAATTGGAATCTTTTTTACATTAAAACTTCTTCTGCTAATTCTTTTTGTAAGCAGTTTATTTATAATGAATGTAATTGAACTATCGGAAGTTAAGAAGCTGACTAAATTATTATTGGGAAAAGTTAAGTAGTAGTTCAGTCATATTACAAAAAAATCATTTTTAAAATTCAAGTGATTTTTATTCTCTTTTCTTTGTAAATTTAAATTGCACCTCACAAAAAATAGCACATGGAAAAAATTCAGATAAAAATAAAAAGAGTTCAAGAAAAATTTAATAACATTCCTTTGCCAGAATATGCCACCGAAGGAAGTTCTGGTTTAGATATACGCGCTGCAATTGATGAAGACTTTGTACTAAAGTCGAAACAATTTGCATTAATTCCTACTAACATGAGCGTAGAAATACCCGAAGGCTTTGAGATGCAGATTAGACCAAGAAGTGGACTAGCCGCAAAAAATGGAATTGGAGTTTTGAATTCACCCGGTACTATTGATTCTGATTACAGGGGAGAAATAAAAGTTATTTTATTCAATTTTGGGAACGATGATTTTATTATAAAACCTGGCGATAGAATTGCACAAATGATTTTAACAAAAGTTTGGAAAGCTGATTTTATAGAGGTTAAAGAACTAAATAACAGCAAAAGAGGTGAGGGGGGGTTCGGTCATACAGGTAAGTTTTAGGTTTGCTAGTTTAACCTACCTATGTTGATCTTTTGTAAAAATGTTTTTGTTCGTTGATATTAATCTAAGTAACTCTAATCGTTATCAACCAATGTAAATTAATAGGAAGGAATTAGATGGGAGATTTTGTACATCTTCACAATCATTCACATTATAGCCTGCAAGATGCTGCTTGTACTATAGATGACCTTGTTAACACAGCAGTTGAAATGAATATGCATGCAATTGCACTTACAGATCACGGTGTAATGTTTGGAATCCCGGAATTTTATAAAAAAGCTAAAAAAGCAGGTATAAAGCCAATACTTGGAATGGAAGCTTATTTAGTAGCAGAAGGAAGCAGATTCGATAAAGGCAGCGAAAATGGTTCTGGCAAAAAAAAATCTAAACACTACAATCATCTGCTTTTGCTTGCTAAAAATAAAGTTGGCTACAAAAATTTAATGAAACTTTCCTCAATTGCTCATACCGAAGGGTTTTACTACAAACCAAGAATTGATATGGAATTGCTAAAAAAATTTAGCGAGGGTTTAATTTGTACATCAGCTTGTCCTGCAGGCCCAATTTCAGCTTATTTGATAAACAACGATTACCTAAAGGCTAGAGACTTTGCAATAAAGTTGCATGAAATTTTTAGTGATGACTTTTATCTTGAAATTCAAAATCATGGACTCGACATTGAAAAACCAATACTTGATGGTATGCCCAAATTAGCTAAAGATTTGGGAATTAAATTAGTTGCAACTAACGACATTCATTACATCAATAAAGACCATTCCATTCCACACAATATTTTGCTTTTGCTTGGTGATAAAACGGGCAATGCAGAATATACAGAATTAAGATATGGCACAGACCAAATTTACTTCAAAACAGCCGAAGAAATGAAAAGACTTTTTAAGCCTTTTAAAGGTGCTATTGAAAACACCTTAGAAATTGAAGAGAAAATAGATGTGAATTTGGATTTTGAGGGCCATCTTTTCCCGCATTTCCCAGTTCCACCAGAATCAAACGTAAACTCACTCGAGGAATATTTAGCTCAATTAGCTAAAGAAGGTTTACATAAAAAATTTAAAAGAATAAATAAAGATATTGAAGACCGCCTCAATTACGAACTTGATGTTATTAATCAAATGGGCTATGCTGGCTATTTTTTAGTGGTTCAAGATTTTATTAATGCAGCAAAGTCAAAAGGTATTCCTGTTGGACCTGGTAGAGGAAGTGCAGCCGGCAGTTTGGTCGCCTATACACTTGGCATTACTAATGTTAATCCGCTTGACTATAATTTGTTGTTCGAAAGGTTTCTTAACCCCGCAAGAAAATCAATGCCTGATATCGATGTGGATTTTGCAGATGATCAACGAGAGGAAGTAATTAAATATGTTAAAGAAAAGTATGGCGAGAATTCTGTCTGTCAAATTATTACTTTTAATCGCCTCTCATCAAAAGCTGTAATTCGTGATGTAGCACGTGTTTTGAAAATACCGATTCCTACAGTAAACAATATTACAAAATGGATTCCATCAAAGTTTGGCAGAGTTTATACAATTGACCAAGCGTTAGAAGAAGTCCCAGAACTTAAATGGGTGAAAGAATCTGAAGACGAACAAATTCAAAATCTGATTAAGTATGCTAGAATTTTAGAAGGAATGAACAGGAACGCTTCTAAGCATGCGGCCGGTGTTGTAATCACACCAGGTGATGTAAGCGATTTTGTGCCTTTAGCAATTTATGGGGATAACGGAGATGTTGTTACTCAGTATAATATGAAGGAACTTGAAAACGCTGGCTTGCTTAAAATGGACTTTTTAGGACTGCGTACTTTATCTATAATTAGAGACACTATTGATTTGGTAAAAAAATCAAGAAATATTGAAATTGATATTGAAAACATTCCACTCGACGATGAAGAGACTTATAAACTTTTTTGGCGTGGACAAACTACAGCTGTATTCCAATTTGAATCTGCCCCAATGAAAGAATATTTGAAAAAATTAAAACCCACTAGTATTAACGACCTTGCCGCGATGAACGCACTTTATCGACCTGGTCCAATGGAATTTATAGACGATTTTATTGCGCGTAAACACGGTAAAAAAGAAATTACTTACCTTCATCCTGTATTAGAAGATATATTGAAGGAAACTTACGGAATAATTGTTTATCAAGAACAAGTAATACAAATTGCTAATAAAGTAGCAGGAATGAGTTTGGCCGAAGCTGATTTGTTAAGACGAGCAATGGGTAAAAAAGATCTCGAAGCAATGAAAGAACAAAAATCTAAGTTTACTGAAGGCGCTGTTAAAAATGGAATAGATAAGAAAATTGCAGAAGAAATTTTTGACGTAATTGATAAATTTGCTAACTATGGATTTAATAAAAGTCATGCAGTAGCTTACAGCATTGTAGCTTACCAGACAGCTTACTTAAAAGCTCATTTCCTGGAAGAATTTATGGCTGCGAACTTAACTAACGAGTTCAGCGATGTAGATAAAATTACTAAACTTTTAGACGATTGTCGTAAACTGCGGGTAAAAGTTTTGCCACCGGATATTAATAATCCCTCTGTAAAGTTCGATGTAAAAGATAAAAATATAATTTTTGGAATGTCTGCAATAAAAAACGTGGGCGTAGCTGCGGTAGAAGAAATTGTAAAAGCAAAAAAGAAAAAGAAAGGCGACTTTACTTCAATTTTTGATTTTTGTGCACATGTGGATACAAGAATAGTTAATAAGAGAGCTTTGGAAGGTTTGGTTGTTGCTGGTGCTTTTGATTCGCTTAAAGGAACGAGAGCTCAACTTTTTACAGCAATAGAACAAGCATTAGATTTTGGTAGCAAACTGCAATCTGCCAAAGCTTCACATGCAGAAAGTTTATTTGGAGATGCTGAAGAAGAAATTCATTTTCAAGAGCCCTCTCTTCCTAATGTGCCTGAATGGGAATCTAAAGAAACTATGGCAAAAGAACGTGAAGTGCTCGGTGTTTATTTGACAGACCACCCACTTTCTAAATTTGAATTAGAATATAATTCTTTTGCTAATATTCACCTTGGCGATTCGTTAACTTATAATTTTAATGAAACTGTAAGAGCCTGCGGCGTTATAACTCAATTCCGTACTAAAATTGATAAATCTGGTAAAAAAATGGCTTTCTTTAAATTAGATGACCTATCCGGCTCATGCGAATGTTTAATGTTTTCTAAGGTATATGCTGAATATGAAAATATAATACTGCCTGAATCAACAGTATTAATAGTTGGTAAATTAGAAAGCAGTGGCGATGAAATTAAACTTCACGCCGAAGAAGCTTATCCTTTATCAGAAGTTAGAAATAAACTTACCAAGAAAATTTTAATAACTATCGATCCGGCAATTCATGAGATACTGCATATAAAAAAATTAAAAAAGATATTTGAATACAACGAGGGCAATATTCCAGTATTTGTAAGAGTTAAAGAAAATGGTTCTTACAGAGATTTTTACATTGAATATTACAAAGTAAAATTAACAGATGAATTTATATCTGAAGTGATAGAGTTGATTGGAATAGAATACATAAAATTGCTGGCAAATTAATTCTTTCAATAAATTTTATAGTGTTGCATTATAAAGGTGCAAATCAGGTATTACTACAATTTGATATATATTTTCGTTTTGTTAAGTTTGGCATTACTAAAAAAAATAATTAGGATATAAAAAATGGAAAAAAGATGGGCTCTAATTCTTGGTGCTTCAAGTGGATTTGGAGGAGCCTCTGCTGTTGAACTTGCAAAAGCAGGCTATAATATATTTGGCGTCCATTTAGATAGACAAGCTACTATGCCAATTGTTAATCAAATAATAAAAGAAATAGAAAAGACGGGTCAACAAGCAGTTTTTTTCAATATAAATGCTGCTGATCCTATTAAACGAAATGATATTCTTGACGAAATCAAAGAAAGATTTATTGATAAAGACAAATCACTTATCCATGTACTAATTCATTCCTTAGCTTTTGGAACATTGAAGCCATATATTTCAAAAAAACCCGAGGAATGTATTACACCAGCACAAATGTCAATGACCCTAGATGTAATGGCCCATTCTTTAGTTTATTGGACTCAAGGGTTGGTCCAAAGAGATTTATTGGCAAAAAATGGACGTATTTTTGCATTAACTAGTGCTGGCTCTCATACTGTGATTCCATACTATGGAGCGGTATCTGCAGCTAAAGCTGCGCTCGAAGCTCATATCAGACAATTAACAGTAGAGTTAGGTGGTATGGGTGTAACATGCAATGCTATAATGGCTGGCGTAACAGACACCCCAGCCTTAAGAAAAATTCCTGGCAACGAAAAAATGTTAAGTTCTGCTAAACTTAAAAATCCTGGAGGTAGATTAACAACCCCGGAGGATGTAGCAAAAGCAATCGTCTTGCTTTGCAGTGAAAAAGCGGCTTGGATTTCCGGTAATACTATTGGTGTTGATGGTGGTGAGTATATTGTAAATTATACAGGTGAAAAAGTATGCAAGCAAATAAAATAGATGGGTTGAATAATGACCGAATTCTCCTTTACAGAAGAACAACAAATGCTGCGCGAAATGGTGCGCAGTTTTGTAAACAACGAAATTAAACCTATAGCAAGCAAAATTGATCAAGAAGAAAAAATACCTAAAAATTTAATTGAAAAGTTAGCAGAACTTGGTATACTAGGTGTTGCTTTCCCAGAAGAGTATGGTGGCGGCGGCTTCGGTGAAGTGGGTTATTGTATAGTACAAGAGGAAATTGCAAGAGGATGTCTTTCAACTGCAACTTTCATTGGTGCACATCAATCAATCGGGGCTAATGTAATTTATCTAGGCGGGAATGAAGAGCAAAAAAAGAAATATTTGGTTCCGCTGGCTAAAGGAGAAAAAATAGGTGCTTTTTGCTTAACAGAAGCTCAAGCTGGTTCAGATTCTTTTAATCTAAAAACTAGAGCATATTTAGATGGCAACGAATGGGTATTAAATGGAGAAAAGCTCTGGATTACAAACGGCGGTATTGCTAATATTGTTTCAGTCTTTGCAAGAACAGAAAAGGGAATTAGCGCCTTTATCGTTGAAACTGATAGACCGGGTTTTTATGCCGGTCCACCAGAAAAGAAAATGGGTATTAAAGGTAGTACTACCAACCCAATTACATTTGATAATGTGAGAATTCCTAAAGAAAATTTGGTTGGGGTTGAAGGAAGAGGATTTTTGCTTGCTATGAAAACACTTGATGCTGGCAGACTTGGGCTTGGTGCAGCTTGCATTGGGGCAGCTAAAGAATTATTGGAACTATCAACTCAATATGCAAAACAAAGAAAGCAATTCGACCAAAGCATAAGCAATTTTCAAGCAATACAATTTATGTTAGCTGAAATGGCAAGTTTAATTTATTGTATGGAGTCAATTGTTTATCGTACTGCTGTAGATTATGACCTTAAAAAAAATATTTCAAGACAATCTGCAATTGTAAAACTTTTCTGCTCTGAATCTTTAGATAAAATTGCTGATTATGCGGTACAAATTCATGGCGGCATGGGATATTCACGCGAATTGCCAATTGAAAGATTTTACCGTGATTCAAGAATTAACCGAATTTTTGAAGGTACTAATGAAATTCAAAAAGGAATAATTGCAAGAGAAGTATTGAAAAAAAACGGAGTATTATAAAAAAGAAAGGAGAACACATCAAATGAAACCATTAACATTTACAGACGATAATTTTGAAAATGAGGTTATTAAATCCGATAAACCAGTTATAATAGATTTTTGGGCTGAGTGGTGCGGACCATGCAGAATGATTGCTCCTATTATCGAAGAACTTGCAGCTGAATACGACGGTAAAGTAAAAGTAGGCAAACTAGATGTTGATGAAAATCAACAAACTGCAATAAAGTACGGCGTAAGAAGTATTCCTACTGTTTTGTTTATCAAAGATGGACAAGTTAAAGACACTATAATTGGCGCTGTACCTAAGTCAATGTTCATTGATAAATTGCAAAAACTAATCTAAATATTTTGCTTCGAATTGTAAGTCGATTTTTAATTAACATGCTTTATATTTCTTTTTGCTTAATAAAAAACTTTCTATCTAACTAATAATTGGAAAAATGAAGAAAAGAATTCTAATCCCAGAAGAAATAAGCAGTCATTTAATAAATAACCTTTCGGCAGATTTTTCAATTGATTACCAGCCCAAGTTTACTGCTAAGGAAATTCTAGAGGTTATTGGAAACTATAATATTGTTATAGTAAGAAGCAAAACTAAAATTACCTCGGAGATAATTAATGCCGGGAAAAATTTAGAATTAATTTGTAGAGCAGGAACGGGGGTAGACAATATTGATGTTGAGGCTGCGACCCGAAGAGGAATTCCAGTTATGAACACACCAGGTGGAAATACTATAGCCGCTACTGAACATACTATGGCTTTAATTCTTTCACTATGCAGACATGTGCCGCAAGCTAATATTTCTCTGAAAAGTGGAAAATGGGAACGCAGCAAATTTAATGGAACAGAACTCTATGGCAAAACTATAGGAATTATTGGATTGGGGAAAATTGGTAGAGAAGTGGCGCTAAGAGCAAAATCATTCGGCATGAGTGTAATTGGTTATGACCCATTAATTTCTAAAGAAGTAGCTGACCAGTTTGAAGTAGAACTATGCGATTATGAAAAATTAATTTCTTCATCTGACATAATAACATTACATATTCCTTTGACTGATGATACAAAAAATATAATATCTGCAAGTACAATCAATAAGCTGAAGGATGGTGTGAAAATTATTAACTGTGCAAGAGGAGGATTGGTGGATGAAAAAGCAGTATTAGATGGCTTGAATAGCGGTAAAATTTCCGGCGCAGCTTTTGATGTTTATACTGAAGAGCCTCCCAAAAATTTAGAACTGATAAATCATCCAAAAGTCGTTGCAACTCCCCACCTTGGCGCATCAACAGAAGAAGCCCAAGAAAAAATTGCAATCCAACTGACAGAACAAATTAAAGCTTGGCTGTACAACGGCAAATTAGAAGGATGTGTGAACGCAATTAATCTAAAGTACATTAATGATGAAAAGGTAAAGCCTTTTTTAGAGCTTGCTGAAAAAATTGGCATAATTCATTCACAAATTCTTAAAGGAAATTTTGTGAAGGTAATGTTGAACTGCTATGGGAGCTTTTTATCTAAGTACCTTTATGTAATTAAAGCAGCATATCTAAAAGGATTAATCCAAAATTTAGCTTCGCCGCCAATTAATTATATAAACTCTATTTTGATTGCTTCCGAGATGGGACTTTCTGTTGAAGAAAAAATTCTGCCAGCAGATAAAATTTACTCAACTTTATTTTCTGCTACTGTTGTTACTAATAGTGAAAGCTTAACTATCTCCGGCACTGTTATGCTTAATAATAATTCACTGATTACAGCAATTGGAGATTATCACTCAGAGATAAAGCCTGAAGGGAACTTGCTGCTCTATTATAATCAAGATAAACCGGGTGTCCTCTCTAAGGTGAGTGCAGTCTTGGCAAGTTTTAATATTAATATAGCAGGTTTAAGTCTAAGTCGACTTGGTAAAGGTTTAGATGCAATGACCATCATAAACACTGATGAAGTTGTAGAACAAAATGTAATTAATGAATTGATGAAAGTTGAAGAAATTAGAAAGATTTATTCTATAAGATTCTCTTAACGCTAATAATTTTTAAGAAAATAACTAAGGTAATCCACAAAGTGGTGAATTCTCAAAGGTTGAATTTCTGAAGGAGAGGATATTTTACTAAGGTTGGAGGAAAAAGACTAAGGTTTTTACAAGGGAAGATAGTTTGGGTAAGAAACATTGTATAGCCTTAGTAAAAGGATTGAGTTATCAGCACAACTAACCTTAGTAACAAAACAATACTCTGAAAGAATTAACCTTATTAGCTTATAAAAGAGGGAGGTTTGAGTAATAAGGTAACCCACAAAGCGGTGAATTCTCAAAGGTTGAGCATCTGCGAAGATTAGGCATGTTTATGAAGAGAGAGAATTTATGAAAAGGATTAAACAAATATAAAAACATCATAAAACCTTAGTAAGAGGATGAGTTATCAGCAGTGCTAACCTTAGTAATACAGATGACACCCAAGAGCAATTATACCTTATTAGCTTATAAAAAATGATGTCTAAGAAATAAGCTAATCCACAAATAGAATCCACCACTCCACAATGTGGTGAATACTCATCGTGGGTGGTGAATTCTCAAAGGTTGAGTTTCTGTGAAGTATGGTCATATTACTAAGGTTGGAGAAAAAAGACTAAGGTTTTTATGAAGGGAGATATTTTATAAATGTGAGTAAAGGAAAGAACATCGCATAACCTTAAAAAGAAAATTAAGTTGTTAACAGAGGTAACCTTAGTAACAGAGCGTTGCCCAGATGAGAATTAACCTAATTAGCTTATTTAACTAATAATGTATATAAGTTTTTTAATAAGAGGGTAAAGCAGCTTTGAAAATAGACTATAACAATTTATATACCCATTTTATTTTTATAACACTCAACCGTTCACCTATGATTTTGGAGAGGCATAGAGAACGAATAGAAAAATATATAACAGGAATAGTTAACAACAATAATTCCAAGTTATACGCAATATATGCTAACCCCGAACATGTTCATTTTATTGTATCTCGTAGTCCCAAAATTTCTGAAGAGACTTTGGCAACGATTATAGCGGAAAGTTCGGAGAGATTTATAAATAAGAATAAATTATGTATTGGACGGTTTGCATGGCAAGAAACGGCTGCTGCATTTTCAGTTTCAAAATCGGATGTAGATAAAGTATGTAAATACATATTAAATCAGCCTAAACATCATAGGAAAATAAGCTTTGCTGATGAATATGAGTCATTTGTAAAGTATTATGAAAAAAGTCTAAAAATAGATAAACTAATAAGCTAATAAGGTTGAGTTTTTGAAGGAGAGAATTTGTTACTAAGGTTAGGGGAAAAAGAAAAAAGTTTTTTTGAAGAAGGGGATTTTATTAGATAATTAAATTGGTAAAAGGAATTATCGTATAACCCAAGAAAGAAGATAGAGTTATTAATGGTAGTAACCTTAGTAACAGAACGTTGCCTAGAGTAAGATTAACCTAATTAGCTAATACATAGGAAGAAATTTGGGTAATAAGGTAACCCACAAAGCGGTGAATTCTCAAAGGTTGAGCATCTGCGAAGATTAGGCATGTTTATGAAGAGAGAGAATTTATGAAAAGGATTAAACAAATATAAAAACATCATAAAACCTTAGTAAGAGGATGAGTTATCAGCAGTGCTAACCTTAGTAATACAGATGACACCCAAGAGCAATTATACCTTATTAGCTTATAAAAAATGATGTCTAAGAAATAAGCTAATCCACAAATAGAATCCACCACTCCACAATGTGGTGAATACTCATCGTGGGTGGTGAATTCTCAAAGGTTGAGTTTCTGTGAAGTATGGTCATATTACTAAGGTTGGAGAAAAAAGACTAAGGTTTTTATGAAGGGAGATATTTTATAAATGTGAGTAAAGGAAAGAACATCGCATAACCTTAAAAAGAAAATTAAGTTGTTAACAGAGGTAACCTTAGTAACAGAGCATTTTCCCGATTGAGAATTAACCTTATTAGCTTATTTAAGTAGACATGGTCAAATAATCCTGTGCGAAAAAAGAAAGAATTTTGATTCTATCATAGAAGGTATATAAACAAAACAATTTACATGATAAAATTTTAGTCGAAAAAAGCAATTTTTTAAACTTCACAAATTCCTTGACAAAGAGAGCACCTTATGTTAAATTCATGTAAAAAATTACAGTTTTTGTTGAAAATCATTAGCCAGTGGCGCTTAATAAAAAATGAATAAAGAATTTAATAATGGAATATTCCCCAGCTCAAGAAGGGGAAGTTTCATGTGTTCTTTTTTAAAAACTCTGTTCTTTAAACCAAAAAATGTTTTTAACAAACTAAAAAAGGAGGAGGATATTGGAAATTTTTTTACAAAGTAACTCACCTAATGTACCTATCATTATTTAATCAATTAAAATGGAGAGAAAAATGCCAAAGGAAAATTTTTACTTTTTTTTGCTCTATTATGGTTAATAGTTTAATTAACATTTTGGAGGTTTTCTTATAATTATGTTAAACACAATATCAAAATGTTTCATGGTATTTAAAAATTATTTAGAAGGAGGCTGTATGAAAAAAGCTGATAAATTTAAGCTACTTACTTTTTTTAGTATCAGCTTAACTATCTTTTTGAGCAGTTGTATTGATACAGGTGTACAGATAATACCCGATAGTTTCAACTTGAGGACACAGTTCAAAATCGTTAATTTGAATACCAATGTCGGGAATGCATCGTTTACTATTAAAGACAATGCAGGTGCCACTGTTACCACTGTATCTAACTTAGCTGCCGGCAGCGAATATCCGGCAAGTGGACAGCCATTTTTTGATACCCCGGCTGGTTCAAAGACGTTTAGTATAACTTATTCTGGAATTAGTGCAACTGACGAAATTAAGCAAACACTCCCTTCAGATAAAAAAATTAGAATTTTTCTGATTGGAGATGCAGGAACCAGAACACTTGTATACTCTTCACAACGTTACCTTGAAGCAGAAAAAGGTACAGATTTAGGGAAATCAATTTTCCTCCCAGATACAACTTCAGTTTACATCTTTAATGGTTCTACCGACGTAACTATCGACAGTGTTAATTTTAATGGAGGTGGCGTTAATAAGACTCTTACTACAGCAGTAGCAGCTGGAAAGGGAAGTGGTAAGTATAGCAATATAAAAACCGCTGCAAGCTACAATGTGACAATTTATTCAGGTGGCTCTGCAGTTTCAACCTTTACAATGAATGCACAGTCTGAAAGCAGATATACTTTAGTTTTGTTCGGTTCTAAAGCTGCTAATAATTTGCAAGGTAAAGTATTTCTTGATGATTAGTAACAAAAAGTTTAATAAAACTATTTCGGAGGTAAATAATATGTTTCGAAAAATTATTTCGTTAATGAGTTTTATTTTACTATTTGCATCGGTTGTGCTGGCTCAAACAGGTAGAATTTCTGGAACTGTTATAGACCAGCAAACAGGTGAACCTTTAGTTGGTACAAACGTTATTGTTATGGGTACCAACTATGGCTCAACTACCGATGCTAATGGTAACTTTTTAATAACTCAAGTACCTGTTGGTGTTTACGATGTGAGAGCTTCTTACATCGGGTATCAGACAGTTACTATTCAAAATATAAGAGTAGTTTCTGGCTTAACTGCAGAGGTTAATTTTAAACTCCCTTCAAGTGATATTGTAACTTCTGAAGTCGTTATTGTCTCTCAAAGACCTCTAATAGAAAAAAGCGCAACTAATGCTGTAAGAATTGTCAGCGCTGAGGATTTAACTGCACTGCCTGTTAGAAGTCTTAATGACTATGTTGCTATACAACCTGGTGTTGTTAGACAAAATGGTATGACTTTTATACGAGGAAGTAGACCTGATGAAACTGGATACATACTCGAAGGTGCTGATATTAAAAATATATTAAATAGAAATGGAGGCTTCCTTGTTACTTCTACTCCAGATGCTTTACAGGAAGTTTTAGTACAAGCTGGCGGCTTTACTGCCGAATATGGCAATGCAAACGCTGGTATTATACAGCAAGACTTTAAAACCGGAACCGATAAGTACCATTTTTCTTTAAGATTGGAAACTGACAATTTTGGCAATTATCCGGGCGATCAATTCCTTGATACTTATTCTTATGGATACTCAGATTACACTTTTACTGTAAGCGGACCGGTTACAAACAAATTAAAACTCTTTTTATCCGGTGAAAATTATTTTATTAGAGATTACTCACCTATGTTCTTTGATGCTAACCCACTTTATTATTCAGATGGTGCTAGGTTCGACAATACTAAAGTTTATGACTCTGGAATTTATGGAGGTAAAACTACAGAAGGTCAAATATTGACATGGTCGGGTGGTAATATACCAGGCAGATTTCAAAATCGTTATACACTTAATGGAACTGCTCTGTTGGATATGAAGCCCTTAATTGTTAGATTAGCTGGTGCATATACTTGGCAGAGAACGAGGACTAATGATCCTAACGTTATAAATTTATTTGATACACAAAGATTACCTATTAATGATGCTACAAATTTGTTGTTGAACTTAAAGGCAAATTATTTTATTAGTGCTCATTCTTACTTAGAAGCCAATGTTAATTTCTTCGACCAAAGAGGAAAAACTTATGACCCATATTTTGAAGATAATTTTCCTGCATATAGTGATAGTTTGTTAGGAGTTCAATATGGGTGGACTTATTATAATCGCTTCTCTTCACCAGTTGCTTATGACTTCTATGGATTTCCATTTAATAGACCGGGTGCAGTATTAACAGGTTACTCAAAGAGCCAAAACAATTATATCGGAGGTTCAATTGCTTATACAGCACAAGTTTCGAATCATGAATTAAAAATTGGCGGGTCATTTCAACGGTGGACAGTAAGAAGCTGGGCTAATGGTGCTCCTGCAACTTTTTTATCCACAATATTGCAACAGCCTGATAAGGCTAATAATCCAGATTCTTTACTTCAGTTAATTGGTTCTTCGTTGTATTTTAATTTTAATAATTATGGATATGACCCACTAGGAAGAGAAACAGATGCATATCCATTTGGACCAAAACACCCTGTTATTGCTGCAGGTTATGTCCAAGATAAGCTTGAGCTAAGTGATTTGATTATTAATGCCGGCTTACGATTTGACTACATTGATATGGATACATGGAAATGGGTTAATCCTTTATTGCCTGTAGTTAATAGAAAAGATAATTCTATCCCTCAAGATCAACTTACTTCTAGCACTAAATACAGCTACATTTCTCCTAGGCTTGGATTTTCATTCCCTGTTACTGATCAGACAGTATTTCATTTACAATACGGTAAATTTATCCAATCGCCTAGCTTAGATCAGGCCTATAGAGGTATTTATCAGTCAGCGGCTATCTTGACAGGAAGTAACTTATTTACAAACCCTATTGCTTATGATCCAGAGCCAATTAGAACTACTCAATATGAAATTGGTTTTTCACAACAGTTTACAGATTTTGCTGCGTTTGATTTAACTGCGTTTTATAAAGACATAAAAGGACAGCTACAGTATGGTTATGTTTATACATTACCAGGCGCCCCAAGAGCACAATACGCTGTATTTCAAAACCAAGACTTTTCAACAACTAAAGGTATTGAGTTAAGTCTGAAAATTAGAAGAGTTGAAAGAATAAGAGCGGAAATTAATTACACTTTCTCGGATGCTTCTGGTACTAACTCGTTTTCCAATAGTGCTATTGGTTCGTTGGAAGTAAATAAAAATGCGCCTACAGTTCTTTTACCACTTGACTATAATCAAACTCACAGAGGCGCAGTAATGCTGGATTACAGATGGGGTAAAGATGACGGTGGACCAATTCTTGAACAGCTTGGTTTTAATTTATTATTTACATTTAATAGCGGTCATCCATTTACTTTTGCTGAATGGCCAGGCTTAGGTCAAAGTCAAGCTTGGACTGGCGGCTTAATACCTGCAACTGATACGAGAGGAAGAAGACCAATAGGACCGCCAAATTCTTCTACAACCCCTTGGGTATATAACCTTGACCTAAGAGTAGACAAAACTGTTTCCATATTTAATTTGGATGTTAATTTCTATGTTTACGTCCAAAACTTATTAAATACCAAAAATGTAATAAATGTTTATGACTTTACAGGCAATGCATTCGATGATGGGTTCTTAAATTCTGCTGATGGTCAACAAATTATATCACAAAGCAGATATACTGAAAGATTTGCCGATTTGTATAATGCCCTGAATCTTACAAATAGACAGCATATACTAAATGTGAAAGGTGTGGATTTATTTGGTACACCACGACAATTACGTGTCGGTGCGTTTATTAATTTTTAATTTAACGAAGTTCTGTTACCTCATGAAAATTAAAAACTTGTGGAGGTTTTTTATATGAGAAAATACAATTATATAACATTATTACTTTTGACTTTTTCCCTTTCATTTTACAGCGTGGATGCTTTTGCTAAAGGTGAAGGGAAAAGCAAGGTAAATATTCAACGTTTTGCTAAAACTTCAGATAATCCATCGGCAAGCGTTGTTGATATTAATAACATAACTTGCTGGGTTAATGATGCTGGCTTCCATGATTGGGTGATTGCTTCTTCTTGGAATGGTCAGTTCCCAAAAGGAAGTGGTGTTGGAGCAATTTTTGCTGAAGGTATTCTTTGGGGTGGACAGGTACATGATGGACAAGACCCACTTGTTAGAGTAAATGGGAATGAATATGGTGGAACTACTGTTCCAGTTACCCGTTTATACAGAGTGCGACCCGATTACCAAACAGCAGATTTAACCGACGATGCAGCAAATTTTAATACTGTTGGGCTCGGTGCTGTTACACCTGCTATGATTCAGGCTGTTTATGACCAATATGCAACTGATTGGAATGAATGGCCTGCGAAAACTGCTAATAATCCTGGAGAAGGTGCCTTGTTTAATGATGTTAATGGTGATGGGGTGTATGATCCTGCGGTAGATATTCCAGGAATTCCAGGTGCATCTCAAACTTTGTTTATTAAATATACTGATGGTAACAACACATCTCTTTGGGGTGCTCCACCAATTGGTTTCGTGGTTACCGAGACCTACTGGGCCTATGCATATAGTGGTGCGTTGGGAAATGTTATTTATAAAAAAGTTGATATTGTTTATAAGGGTACTCCAAAATCTGCACCGGATTCTAGGATTGATAGTTTGTATATTATGCAATGGGCTGACCCGGATGTAGGTTCATCAACCAATGACTATGCAGGTTGTGACACTACGCTTAATTTAGGTTATGCTTATACAGCCGGCACAACAGATGCTTCTTATAATGCTGTTGGATTACCATCACCAGCTATCGGTTATGACTTTCTGCAGGGTGTTTCTCAATATACTGGCAACCCCAGCGATAGCGCTATTTTTAACTTGAAATGGAGAAAAGGTTATAAGTATGTTAATAGAAAACCGATGAGTTCTTTTATTTATTTTGCTGCAGGTGGTGCTTGGTCTGACCCAGGCCATAATTATAATGGCGCATTACAATTTTATAATCTGATGCGTGGGAGGAAACCTTTACCTGCTTATCCTTCTGGCGACCCATTCCCATCGAGCGTTGCTGATGTTAACGACTTAGGCACATTTCTATTAACTGGCGATCCTGTAACAGGCACTGGTAAAATTGATGGTGCAGTGGATGGGCCGGGAGATAGAAGAATTTTAGTGATTAATGGTCCTATTACAATGCATTTAGGCGATACTGCGCAAGTTGTATTGGCACTCGTTGGTGGCATTGGTACTGATAACTTAAGTAGTATTACTGCGATGAAAACTAATGACGCTACTGCACAAATAGTCTATGACCAATTATTTAAATTACCACAAATTGCTCCTCCTTCAGTAGATGTTAGTGAACTCGATCAAAAGGTAGTTCTGAGTTGGGGTGGTAACGTTGCATCTGTAGATAAAATTGAACACTTTTCAGATCAAGGATATAATTTTGAAGGCTATAATGTTTATCAGTTGAAGTCGCCGAGTGCTAATATTAATAATCCAAATGAAGCTATTAAATTAGCAACTTATGACTTGGTAAATGGTATTACTAACATTTTAGATACAGTTATTACAGCTGATGGTGTAGCTTTGCCGGAGGTTGTTGAAAACGGTAAAGATGCAGGAATTTCAAGATCTATTACTATTACGAAAGACGCTTTTACAAAAGCACCTCTTAGAAATGGTCAGGAGTATTACTTTGTAGTTATTTCTTATGCTTATAACCCAGCACCTTTACTCCCTTTCCACTCTTTGAGGTCAGCTGTTGTAGTTAAAAAAGCAGTTCCTCAAACACCAGTACCTGGTGTTAGATATCCAGACGCTACACAAGTTATTAATGCAACCCATACTGCTGGACAAAGTGATGGTACTGTTACAGCATATATTATTCAGCCTGATAGGGTGACAGGGCAGACTTACCAAGTTAAATTTAAAGATGATCCAAATCTTGGTCTAACATGGGGAGTTTATGTTGGTTCTACCCCAAAACTTGAAAACCAAACTAACCAAAGTGGTGATAATAATTACTTATTCGTTGACGGCTTACAAATAAAAGTACAAGGACCTCCATATAAGGGTGTGGATTGGAGTTCGACTGGCACTAGATGGTTAAGTGGTGACCCAAATAATGGCGGTGATTTAATGTTTGGTTCTGTTTTCTTGGGAGCTAATTTCTGGGGTGAAACTACTGTAGCTCCTGCAGATTTGCGTAGTTTGCATGTAGAAGCTTATAAAGTCCAATCCTATGTTGACGCCAATGGGAATGGTAAGTACGATATTGGAGAAATCTATACTGTTGATCCTGCAAAAGGGCAATATGCAAATCTTTACACTACATGGGGCGCAGGTCATTGGGAAAAAACCGCTTTAATTCCATTCAAATTTTTTGCAATAGAACCAGATGGTTCACAACGTCAGGTTGATGTTATAGTTCGCGATAGGGACGCCAACGGACAGTGGGACCCTGATAATGGTGATAATATTCGGTTCAATTATATATTTGTTCTGAATACTACTTACGACCCTACCGGAAATGATTGGAATCCTACAGCAGGCGGTCGGGACTTTATGGCTGAGATTCTGGAAAATGGCGGTCCTGTATTGTGGGTTGCTTGGTGGTACCCGAGAGGAACGAGAGAACAATTTTCATCTGATTTTACTATGGATTTCATTGCTCCTAAGGTCCTTACAAGTGCTGATGTCTTTACATTTACTGCGCCTTCAGTTACAAACGATCCTAATCTTGCAAAAGATGATGTAGACAAAATAAATGTATTCCCAAATCCGTATTATGGATATCAAAATAGAGAAACATCAAGAAGTGACCATTATGTAACATTTAGCCACTTACCGGCTAATGCAACAATTAGAATATTTGACTTAGCAGGTGTTTTGGTTAAGACAATTAAGAAGAGTGACCCCACTCAATTTACAACTTGGAATCTGCAAAATAACGATAATTATCCAGTAGCAAGCGGTATATATATTGTTCATATTGATATGCCGGATTTAGGGAAAACCAAAATATTAAAATTAGCGGTAGTACAAGAACAACAAATATTGAGAGTATATTGATATTCGAAGAGGTATTTATGTGTATAAATACCTCTTTTATAAATTAAATTTTTAATTGGAGGAAATTATGATTTATGAGAACTCACCACTTCGTGGTTTGAAAAGATTGTTACTCATCCTTTTAATATTTGGCTTTGCTACTGTTGAAATATATGGTGGCGGTCAAAACCGGGCTGGAACATCTGCAGCTCCGGAATTAAGGATACCTCTTGGAAGTCGATACCTTGCAATGGGTGGTTCTAATGTTGCTTCCGTTGTAGGCCTCGAAAGTATATATTGGAACCCCGCAGGCGTTGCACTTAGCCCTAATAGTGCCGATGCTATATTCTCTTACCGAAAATATATCGCTGATATGAGTATGAATTACTTGGCCGTCAGCGGTAAACTTGGCATTGGTACATTAGGATTATCTTTTAGAGACCTCAGCATTGGCGATATTAATGTTACAACTATGGACCAGCCTGATGGCACTGGAGAAATTATTAGTCCGACTTACTTTGTACTTGGACTAACTTACTCAAATCAGCTTAGCGACCGTGTATCTATTGGTGCAAATTTTAACTTGATTAACGAAAGCTGGGCAAGAGTAAGTGCTGTTGGCTTTAGCGTTGATGCTGGTGTTATTTATAAAGACTTATTTGGAGTACCAAATTTTTCAGTTGGTGTTGTTGTTAAAAACTTAGGTGGCTCAATGGCTTACAGTGGTAACGGCTTATGGGTACAAGCTGAAGATCCTAAATCAGATAGAGGTCCAACATATTATCAAATTGCTGCTCAATCGTTCGATCTCCCATCTGAGATTTCAATAGGTCTTTCTTATACCAGAAATCTTAACGCTGATAATAAGGTTACTTTCTCAGGGGCTTTTGTTAACAATAATTATACCTACGACGATTATAAAATAGGTCTTGAATATTCATTCAGGGATATTCTGTATGTAAGAGGCGGATATTTGTTCTCACCTCAATCAACTGACGAAACCCCGAATATATATCAAGACTTTACCGCAGGATTTGGTGTTAATTTGTCATCATTTACTAATATTGACTTATCACTTGATTATGCTTATGTCCCTGTAAAATATTTTGATGCTAATCATGCATTTACACTGAGAATCGGTTTTTAATATTTTGTGCTAGTTTTTTAAGGGCAGTCATTCGATTAGAGTGGCTGCCTTTTTTTGTTTTGTGGGTTGGCTTATAATAAATCCTCTACAAGGATTTATAAAAATTATTGTTATTATTTTTCTACAATAATTTGACATCTACGATGTCAATTAACGAACCTCATAGAGGCTCAATTATTTGTAGATTAGATTAGTAAAAATTTGTTGTAGTTTTTCACAACAATTAGGCATTCATGATATCAATTAGCAGAACCTCGTAGAGGTTTAATTATTGTAGAACGTAGTTATTATCAAGAATCCAGGAATCCTCGTAGAGGATTTATAAAGAGAGGGTATTTAATATTTGTTCATGTTGATTCTACAAGGATTTATAAAAAATTATTGTTATTATTTTTCTCAATTATTTGTAGATTTAATTACAATGCCAATCTAAAACCTCGTAGAGGTTTTAATTATTGTAGAATGGTAATATCACCCAAAATTTACGAATCCTCGTAGAGGATTAATAAATGATGTCATTTTATTATTATAATTTAGGCGAGATTCAAAATAAATCCTCTTACAAGGATTTACGCAAAGATTTAGTGGTGTTTTTTTACAATAATAAGACCTCTACGAGGTCAATAAAAAAATCTATAGAATATAAAAGAACATCGTAGATGTTCAATTATTGTAGAATGGTAATATCACCCAAAATTTACGAATCCTCGTAGAGGATTAATAAATGATGTCATTTAATTATCAATGATTTAGATGAGATTCAAAATAAATCCTCTACGAGGATTTACGCAAAGATTTAGTGGTGTTTTCACAATAATAAGACCTCCACGAGGTCAATAAAAAAATCTATAGAATATAAAAGAACATCGTAGATGTTCAATTATTGTAGAATGGTAATATCACCTAAAATTTACGAATCCTCGTAGAGGATTAATAAATGATGTCATTTTATTATTAATGATTTAGGCGAGATTCAAAATAAATCCTCTTACAAGGATTTACGCAAAGATTTAGTGGTGTTTTTACAATAATAAGACCTCTACAAGGTTAATAATAATAAAATTTGCAGAATGGTAAAAGAACATCGTAGATGTTCAATTATTGTAGAATGATAATATCCGCAAGAGTTAACGAATCCTCGTAGAGGATTAATAAATGATGTCATTTTATTATTATAATTTAGGCGAGATTCAAAATAAATCCTCTACGAGGATTTACGCAAAGATTTAGTGGTGTTTTTACAATAATAAGACCTCTACGAGGTCAATAAAAAAATCTATAGAATATAAAAGAACATCGTAGATGTTCAATTATTGTAGTAGTAGAATGATAAAATCCATAAGGATTTGTACAAGATTTTAAGGGTATTTTTTTCACAATAATAAGACCTCTACAAGGTTAATAATAATAAAATTTGCAGAATGGTAAAAGAACATCGTAGATGTTCAATTATTGTAGAATGATAATATCCGCAAGAGTTAACGAATCCTCGTAGAGGATTAATAAAGGGTGTAGAACAAGGATTTAAAAAAAATTTTGTATGTTGTTTATAAAAATTAGAACATCTACAACATCAATTGAAAACCTCATAGAGGCTCAATTATTTGTAGATTTAATTACAATGTCAATCCAAAACCTCGTAGAGGTTTTAATTATTGTAGAATGGTAATATCACCCAAAATTTATGAATCCTTGTAGAGGATTAATAAGGAATTCATATGTACACTAAAAAAAATATTTTTCGATTAATTTTAATAATAACTCCCTTTTCCCTTCTTTTTCTTTTAGAAATGGCATTAAGAATATCAGGCTACGAAAACGAATTGCAGATTGTTTCAACCATAAAAAGGAACGGCAAAAGTTATTACACAATGAACCAACTTGTAGGTAAAAGATATTTTGGCAAAGATCGTTTTTATTACAGAAAAGGCACACACGATTTTTTTGAAGTCAATAAATCGCCGAATACAATTAGAGTCTTTTGTTTCGGTGCATCAACAACAGCAGGCTTTCCGTATGAATATAATGCAACACCAGCAGAATTTTTGAGAGAAAGACTTTCCGCAGCTTTCCCAGATAAAAATATTGAGGTGATTAACACTGCTATTGATGCTACTAATAGCTTTACAGTTGTTGAGTTCGCTAAAGAACTTGTTAATTACGAACCGGACCTTTTTGTTGTTTACATGGGACAAAATGAATTTTACGGCGTTTACGGAGTTGGTTCAACTATATCTGTTGGAAAGAGTCGATGGTTAATTAAGACAAACCTGTGGCTGCAGAACTTTAAGACTTTTCTTCTCATAAAAAATTTTATCAGATGGATTACTGAATTTGTTTCCAAATCAAGAGCTGACGATAACAAAATTCTAATGGAACAAATGGCAGAGAATAATTCAATTATATATGGTGATGAGGATTATAGGATCGCAAAAGAAAATTTCACAAAAAATTACGAAGAGATAATTGAAATTGCCAAAGAAAATAACGTTCCTTTAATTGTATCTACTTTAGTCACTAATGAGAAAGACCTATTCCCATTTGTTACTATGTATTCAAATAATATAGACACTATAAGAAAAAATAAATGCAAAGAATATTATAGACTTGGTCTCGTTTCTAAGGCAAATAAAGACTATAAAACAGCTTTAGATTATTTTAAGAAGTCTATCGAAATTGATTCTTTGCCTGCTAATGTTCACTTTGAACTTGGTAAAATTTATTTAGAACTGGGGGATAATAAAAATGCTCTAAGTGAGTTTACAAAAGCAGTTGATTTTGACGGATTAAAATTCAGAGCACCCTCAGAATTTAATACCATAGTTAAAAAACTTTCTATTAAGTACAATCTACCTTTAGCGGATGTGAATAAAATGTTTCGCCAGCATTCCAAAGATGGAATAATAGGTGATGAATTGCTGGTTGATCACATCCATCCGAACATTAAAGGATATTTCCTTCTGGCAAAATCTTGGTTTGAAGCAATAAAAGAAAATAATCTTCTTGGAAAAGATTTTAAGCGTGACGAAAATGATAGTTTGTTATGGGAAAATATACCTGTAACAGAACTTGATAGTGTGATTGGAGAATTCAAAATACGGCTGTTGCGAAGCAGACCACCTTTTCAAGAGCGCGATCAAAATTTAATAATTCAACCCAAAAATTTTATTGAACAACAGGCATACCTTTATTCTGTAGAACATCAAATATCATGGGGGTTAGCACACCTTAATGTTGAAAAAGAATATCTGTTAAATAAAAATTATGAAAAAGCAGCTAAAGAATTAAAGGCCATTCTTGTGACTGACGATAAGAACTCTACTATATCTATTATGCTGGGGGATATTTATTTACAGACTGAGGACTATCAAAACGCAGAAAGGTATTATTTAGCTGATACTATGTTTTTCGATAATCAGCTTTCCCTGTATAAAATGGGTATTGTTGAAATTAATCTCGGGAAATACGACCAAGCTATAGAATACTTAAATCGGAGCCTTTTTTTATATCAATATCAACAATTCTTAAGACCATCTCAAATTGAAGATGTCCATTTTAATTTGGCATTTTGTTACAGCAAGTTGAATAAGTATGATAAAGCTGTAGATGAACTCAAGATAATATTGAAAAGTGACCCTAAAAATCAAAAGGCAAAACAGTTATTGAAAAGTATAGAAGCATCATTTAAGGATAAGCAAGGATAAGTCGCCTTTAATAGAATATCGATAGCATAGACCAATTGGTCAACTAACAATTTATGGAGAAATAATAAATGCAATGAAAAGATGACAATTAAAAAATTGCAGAGCTTTCAGTTATTGTAGAGTTTGTTCACAGCATCAATTAAAAACTTTATAGATTGTAGAAGATTAATAAGAGGAGGAAGTATGAAACCAGGCGTGTTTACCCAAATATATATTCAAATAGTATTTTCTCCAAAGTACAGGGATCGATTATTAAAAAAGACTATAAGGGGAGAAGTTTTTAGTTACATGAGTGGAATTATTACAAATCGAAAACATAAATCAATTATAATCAACGGAATGGCAGATCATGTTCATATATTAATAGGTGCTAATCCGAATGATAAAATTTCCGATTTGGTTGGGACAATAAAAAGAGAAACATCGACATTTATAAATGAGAAGAGATGGTTCCGGGAAAAATTTCATTGGCAGGATGGCTACGGAGCTTTTTCCTATGGCAGATCACAATTGGATGCAATATATAAGTATATAGCCAACCAGGAAAGGCACCATGAGAAGAAGACATTTAAGGAAGAGTATACAGAGTTATTAAAAAAATTTTCAATAGAATATAATGAAAATTTTTTGTTCGAATTTTTTGATAATATTAACGAATTTTAACTATAATAAATCCTCTTACAAGGATTTACGCAAAGATTTAGTGGTGTTTTTACAATAATAAGACCTCTACGAGGTCAATAAAATAAAATCTGTAGAATATAAGAGAACATCGTAGATGTTCAATTATTGTAGAATGGTGATATCACCCAAAATTTACGAATCCTTGTAGAGGATTAATAAATGATGTCATTTTATTATTAATGATTTAGGC
>JBGORM010000012.1 GCA_041538185.1 Melioribacteraceae bacterium 4301-Me
ATAACCTAAACAGCGGAGGTGAATTTCAGTATAATCAATCTATTGCATATTCCATTTAGCAATACAACCTAAGTGCAGTAAGTCTTAAGAGCAGCGTTGTTAGAAAACAGCGATTTTGCAGTTTTCTTAATTGACAAAGCTGTTTCTGAATAACCCCCCGCATTAATACCCACTCAATGCCAGGGCATGAATATGAGTTTGCAGCATTTTCAGCATCTGGAGAGTATATACATGATTTTTTCGTTTTTGTAAGTACTGCAATACCTATTAAGCTTGTGCCGTATGTAGAAACAAAAAAAATGATTTTGATGAAATAACTGTCCCACCATATCTCCTACCGCACCACCCACTTTTTTCCCTCCTGCTATGTGCCCGCATAGCAGGAGACTTGGTTACAATATGACAAATCCGCCTACATTACATTTCAAGCGGACAGGGAAAAAATTTGACTATCTGCTGCCAAAAGTAGGGCAAATTGCAGCTATTCATGAATCATACTCCCTGTCAAAATGGTCGTTAATGTCTATGTACATATTAGGAATATATGGTATATCTTCACCATTTTCATCTTCGATGTAATGAAAATCGTTTGCACCTGCCATGCTATCAATACGATAGTTTATATACTTGATAGCATTACGAACGTTTTGTTCTTCGTCCCCACTGTCTAATAATTTTCTTACCCGTTCATTCGTATAATCAAATTCTTCACATAACATGTTTTCATAACTTTTCAACTTCTCGGGTACATATTTTTTAAATAAGGGTAATAAAACTTCCCAATAACCACCAGAATATTTATACATTCCTTCGCCATTTTCACCTTGTATCCAGCTATCTAATATGCTATTAAGTGCTTTTTTTACATAAGCTGTTCCTTTCATATATTCTCCTCCATATTTTTTTGATAATAATTTTTTTAGAACTTCCTCTTTATTAATCTGTGTCATAGAAAACTTTAGTTATCCTTTATTTTTTAGGAATCTTTTCCTATGAAGTAAATCTATACTAAAAATTTTACTTGTTGGCTATTACTTATCATAAAATCTCTTAACACTTAGTGAATTTTTTTATTATTGATTTGTAATTTGGATACTGATTAATAAGTTCTTCCCTTTTGCCAATTTCAAAATCTTTGTAATCAAATCCAGGTGATACTGTACAACCTACCAAAGCAAATAATTTTTTATTTGTTAGTTCTGCAGCAAACCAAGTGTTTTTTGGGATTATTACCTGAAAGTTTTTGCTTTTCTTGCCAAGTATTTGCTCGCTTAAATTTCCTTTTTTATCTATTGAATAAAGCTTTATATCGCATCCATCGTAAAAATGCCAAATTTCATCAGATTTTAATTTGTGAAAGTGTGACTTGTCATTACCATCTAGTAAGAAATAAATTAGTGTTGATGTGCTTCTTCGTTTTAATTTTTTTGATAGAGTATTTTTAGTGAAAAGTATTTCTTCTCCACGATAAGTTTCCCGATAGTAACCGCCTTCTACATGCCTTTCTAGCATTAGTTCTCTAATGTACTCTCTTGACTTCTGATGCATGATTAACTTAAATCTTTTATTAAATAATAAGAATTTTTTATTATTACCTTCAAATTTCCTTTCCAAACTTTACTAATACTAACTGCTGATAATAAACAAAAAGTTTTGTCTGCTATTCTTTGAATCCAATCTTAGTTTGTTTTCATCTTACTTGTACAAAAAGTTGTTTAATTATTGGTTCATTAAATTAAGGAGAAGCAAATGCTTAGAACAAATCTTACTCATATTCTTTCTGAAAATGAACACACTAAACTTTTGCAGGAAAATGAAAATGTAATGGTATGCTGCGGAAGAATGGGTCCAATGTGCATACCTGTTTATGAGGTAATGGAAGAATTAGAAACTGAATATCCGCATGTTAAATTTGCTGATATGGAGTTTGATATTCCTGATGCAAGAGTAATTAGAAATTTACCTGAATGCAGAAATTTTGCCGGGCTTCCATTTGTCGTTTATTATAAAAATGGTAAAGTTGTAAAGGCAACAAGCAGTATCCAAAATCGTGAACAAATAACATCAATCTTAGATCAATATTTTGGTAAAAAGGTAAACGAAACAGCCGAGAAATAAATCTTAAGTGAGCACTAATAGTAAATTTGTCTATGCTGAATTATTAGTGCTCTGTTATGTTTATAATTAAGGGATGAAAAAATGAATCATTACGATGCTATTATTATTGGTGCAGGCGCCGCGGGTTTAACTACAGGAATTTATTTATCCAGAGCAAAAGTTAAAACATTAATTCTTAATGAAGGTGCTGTAGGCGGTCAAATGGTGCTTACTCACGAAATTGCAAATTATCCCGGCATCGAGAGCATAAGCGGCTATGAACTTGCAAGAAATATGAAACAGCAGGCACTAAAGTTTGGATGCTCAATTAAAAGTAATATAAAAATTACTTCAATTGACTTAAACTCAACCCCCAAATCTTTCGTTGTTAATGATAAGAATATTTATTCTGCAGATGTTGTGATTATAGCTACTGGCGGTCGACCTAGAGCACTTGGCGTTCCAGGAGAAGATGAGTTTAAAGGAAAAGGAATTTCATATTGTGCTACTTGTGACGGTGATTTCTTTCAGGATAAAGAAATAATTGTAGTGGGCGGCGGTAACTCAGCTTTGGAAGAAGCTGTATCATTAACAAAATATGCATCTAAAGTTACTATAGTTCATCAGTTCGACCATTTCCAAGCATTTGAACATTATGTAACAGAAGCAAAAAATAATCCTAAAATAAATTTTATAATGGAATCGAAAATTATCGAATTTATAGGTGATGAAAAACTTAGTAGTGTGAAAATTCAAAATCAGAGAACTGGTGATGTTTCAGAAAAAAATGTTGATGGAGTGTTCATTTTTATTGGTTATGTGCCAAACACTGAAATGTTTGAGGGAATTCTTGAATTAAATCAGTATAAAGAAATTATTGTCGATAAAAACTTGGCTACTAATATTCCAGGAGTTTTTGCAGCTGGTGATTCAATAGCAAAACGTTATCGACAGGTTACTACTGCAGTGGGCGATGGAACCATTGCAGCTTTGAGCGCCGCTGAGTACTTAAATAAATTCGAAAAGGCTGAATTGGTTGCTGATGAAGCTGATAGCTGACTCTTTGACAGACATTTATAATGAAAAAAAAGAGATATCTGCGCTGTTCCATCAGAGTTTTATCGCTGTGTTAATGGAATACCGACAACACAGCTTGCCCCGTGTATTTTACGGAGGATTCTTGGGGATTTTTTAAAGGTTGTTAACCCTCTTTTAACTCGCCCTATGTTTAATTTAAGTTAACTCATATGTTCACTGCTAATAAATTTTTTACAATCCACAATAATTTTTTTCTATTTAGCAGATAGAGATTTTTATTAACTTCTCAAAAGAATTTTAATAAATAAAGGGTGGAAAGTAAAATGAACAGACTTTTAAGGATCTTTTTTTGTTTAATTTTTTCATTCGTTTACGAAACAAACGCTCAAGTAAGTGCTCGAATGTTTCAGTATCCAGATGTATCTCAAAGGTACATAGCATTTACCTATGGCGGCGACATTTGGATTGTACCTAAAGAAGGGGGTACAGCACAAAGAATTACTACTGCTAAAGGGAATGAAGAATTTGCTCGCTTTTCTCCCGATGGTTCTCAATTAGCATTTAGTGGAAATTATGATGGTAATGTTGATGTCTATGTTATCTCTTCATTAGGTGGAATGCCAAAAAGAATAACTTACCACGGCATGGCAGATAGATTAATTGATTGGTATCCTGATGGGAAAAGTCTGCTTTTTGCATCGTCAAGAGAAAGCGGTAAGCAACGATTTAACCAATTTTATAAAGTTTCTAAAGATGGAGGATTGCCCGAAAAGTTACCTTTGCCTTATGCAGAGTTCGGTTCACTTTCGCCAGATGGAAAAAAAATTGCTTTTACAATTCGCACCCGTGCTTTCAGAACCTGGAAAAGATACGAAGGTGGAATGGCAGCAGATATTTATATTTTTGATTTGGAGAAAAAAACTTCGGAAAACATTACTAATAATCCTGCTAACGACGAAATCCCAATGTGGTCTGGGAATAAAATTTACTTTCTTTCTGATCGTGGTGTAAATAAAAGAAACAACATTTGGTGCTATGATATTTCTACTAAGCAAACGAAACAAATTACTGATTTTTCCGATTTTGATGTTCACTTCCCATCTATCGGGAATAACGAAATTGTATTTGAAGCTGGCGGTCTTTTGTATCTGCTTAACTTATCAACTGAAAAATATCATGAAGTAAAAATAAATGTTGTAACTGATGAGGCTACTTTGATGGCAAGAAGTGAAAATGTGGAGAAACTGATAGAAAATTATTCAATATCATATAATGGCAGCCGAGCATTATTTGAAGCAAGAGGAGAAATATTTTCTGTGCCGGCAGAAAATGGTCCAGTTATAAATTTAACTCAATCATCCGGCGCAGCTGAAAGGTATCCATCATGGTCACCTGACGGAAAATATATTGCTTATTTTAGTGACAAAAGCGGCGAATATCAGTTAACTATTCGTGATGTTGAAAATCCTACTAAAGAAAAGACCCTAACTTCGTTTGATAATGGATTTAGATATAAAATTTATTGGTCGCCAAACAGTAAACAACTTGCCTTTATTGATCAGACAATGACAATTTATGTTTATGATATAAACAAAAACAAAACACAAAAAGTAGATAAACAAAAATGGATGTACGAAGGAGCTTTAGAAAACTTTGCTGTCAGTTGGTCGCCCGATAGTCGCTACATTGCTTACTCAAAAGAACTAGATAATAGATCAGAAGCAATCGCAATCTACGATACAAAAGATGAAAAATCTTACCAGGTAACCTCTGGTTACTATAATGATTCTAATCCCGCTTTCGACCCCGAAGGAAAATATTTGTTCTTTTTAACAAACAGAAATTTTAGCCCTGTTTATAGCGATTTTGATAACACATGGATTTATCCGAATGCAACACAAATTGCAGCAGTAACACTTACAAAAGATATACCTTCTCCAACTTTTCCCAAAAATGATTCTGTTTCGGTAAAAAAAGATGAAGAGAAAAAAAGTGATGAAAAGAAAAGTGAAAAGAATAAAGAAGGCAAAAAAGAAGAGCAAAAATCAAAAGAAACAAAGATTGATTTCGATGGATTTGAACAGCGAGTTGTAATCCTTCCACCATCAGCTGGTAATTATTCAAATTTGCAAGCTGTGTCTGGAAAAATTATTTATCACAAAATGCCAAATAAAGGTTCTGAAGAAAAGAAGAAGCCAATAATGTATTACGATTTAGATAAACGCGAAGAGAAAACAATAATTAATGATGCTGATTCCTACCAGCTTTCTGCAGACGGCAAAAAAATTCTATTTGCCAAACAGAATTCGTTTTCAATTGTAGATGTAGCTCCTGACCAAAAAGCCGAAAAGAAACTTCCTACAAACCAGCTTGAAATGACAGTTGTGCCTCGCAAAGAATGGAGACAAATTTTTAATGATGTCTGGAGAATAGAAAGAGATTTCTTTTATGATAAAAATATGCACGGTGTGGATTGGAACGCCATGAAAAAACAATATGGTGCTTTAATTGAAAATGCTGTAACAAGAACAGATGTTAATTTCATAATTGGAGAATTAATTGCTGAATTAAGCTCTTCTCATACTTATCGCTCAGGCGGTGATGAAGAGCAGCCGTTGCACAGAGCTGTGGGTTATCTTGGCATCGATTGGGAATTAAAAGATGGAGCCTACAGAATCAAAAGAATTGTAAATGGTGCACCTTGGGATACAGAGGTACGCTCTCCACTTTTGTCTTCGGGATTAAAAGTAAAAGAAGGTGATTATATTTTGGCTGTGAACGGTGTTTCGTTGGATACAAGTAAAGACCCTTATGCAGCATTTGAAGGATTAGCCAATAAAACAATAGAGCTTACAATCAACAATAAACCTTCACTTGACGGTGCTTGGAATATTATAGTAAAAACACTGGATAGCGAAACAAGGTTGCGAAATCTTGAATGGATTGAATCTAATCGTAGAAGAGTAGATGAAGCTACAGAAGGCAAAATCGGTTACATTTATGTTCCGAGTACCGGCATTGATGGGCAGAATGAATTAATAAGGCAATTTTATGCCCAGTTTAACAAACAAGGATTAATCATTGACGAACGATTTAATAATGGTGGTCAAATACCGGATCGTTTTATTGAGTTGCTTAATAGAAAACCACTTGCATTTTGGGCTGTAAGAGATGGTAAAAATTGGCAGTGGCCTCCAGTTGCAAATTTTGGTCCTAAGGTAATGTTAATAAACGGCTGGAGTGGCTCCGGCGGCGATGCTTTCCCAGATTATTTTAGAAAAGCTAACCTTGGTCCACTTATTGGCAGCAGAACTTGGGGTGGATTGATTGGAATTACAGGAGCTCCAACTTTAATTGATGGCGGAAATATTACAGTCCCAACTTTTAGAATGTACGACCCAGATGGGAAATGGTTTAAAGAAGGGCACGGCGTTGACCCAGATATTGAAGTACCTGAAGATCCCGGAATGCTTTCGAGAGGAGTTGATGTTCAGCTTGAAAAGGCAATTCAAGAAATACTTAAACTGTTGAAAGAAAATCCGCCTGTTAATCCTAAGCAGCCTCCTTACGAAAAAAGATAGAATTTTTATCAAACAAAAAAGAGGTTAGCCAAAAATTATAGTATTTCTAAGACTTTTTGGTTAACCTCTCACAATAACAATCTAAATAAATTGATTAAGAGTAAATGTTCTTAAGTTTGTTTGCGAATTTTCTCAAAGAAAATATTATGATGCTTTTAACAAATCTTTTCTTGTTCTAAAGTATAAGTACAAAAGTAATAATAGATAGATTGCTATAAATGCATCAACAAAAATCATGAAGAAATTATAAGTTGCATAATTACCGTGCAAAACTGTTTCTCTAATGTGGCCATAGGTTGCACCCAACATAAAAAATGACCAGCCGACGCCTGTAGCGATCCAAAAAGTTCCTCTTATCCATATACAGAGGAAGCCAAGAATTCCCCAAGCGCCATCGTGAAAACCTACTTCAAACTGAAATGGGCTGCCCGGCTGCCAGCCAATACTTTTAGCAGTAGCATCTGCAAAAAACACATGCGGAATAAAGCCCAAAAGAAAACCTAAAACTCCAACGTGAAAAATAAAAGAATAAAGAAGCAATACAGTTAAAACGCGCTCCTTCGTTCTAGGAATTTTGGAGATGAATAAATGTACTATAGGTAGGATGATACCTATCAAAGTGATGAACATTGTCATTTTCTTAATCCCTCTTTGTGGTTGGAAGTTATCATTATAAAATAAAAAGTTTTTTAAAAATTATCACTTTTTTAAGTATTCCTTTTTACGGTAAACTTGTGATTTTTTTAACATGCAGACTGCTTGAATCTAACAAATGAAAATAATAAAATAATACCAAAGGTCTTTGAAATGCTTGGCAAAAAAATGATAATAGATAGATGTGTTTTTATTAATTACAGACTAGTGGAGCAAAAAGCGCCATTCAACAAAGAAAAATGGAGGTTCTAAAATGAATAAATTAAATAGTGGTGCATATAACTTAACAGTAGAAATAGTAAGAGGCTTCAATCAATGGTGTTTGCTGTTCGTATTTACTATACTAATAATTTCATTTCCAGTTACCGCCCAATGGGTTCAAACTGACGGACCATTCTTTACTGCAAATGTTCAAGGACTTACTATTAGTGGTTCAAATCTATTATGCAGTACAACAGATGGAATTTGGCAATCGAGTGATAATGGTAACAGTTGGATTTTTGTTGATAATGGACCGCATACTTCAACACGCACAATTGTTCAAGTGGGCACAAGATTGTTTGCTGCGACCACAAGTGGTGTGTTTGTTTCTACAGATAATGGAATGAGTTGGACGCAAAGCAATTCTGGGTTGGCGAACTTGAACGTTTGGACAATTGTGGGCACTTCAAACGGTGATATCTACGCAGGAACTGCAGGTGGAGGAGTTTTTCGTTCCACTAATAATGGAGTTAACTGGGCTGAAGTCAATACTGGATTAAATAGCCTGTTGATTTACTCGTTGATTGTTAAAGAAGGTATTCTTTTTGCTGGTGCTGGAGGTGCTAATGCAGGTGTTTACCGTTCGACTAATAATGGTACAAGCTGGACATTTGCTGGTGTTGCAAATCATCTTGTGTCGTCTTTTGCTGTTCTGGGTACAGATATTTTTGCTGGTACAAATGGCGGAGTTTTCCGATCAACCGATAATGGTTTGACATGGACATCAGTGAATGCCAATCTAACAAATGGGGATGTGAGATGTTTAGCTGTGTCTGGCTTAAACCTCTTTGCCGGCACCTACGGAGGAGGAGTATTTCTTTCTACTAACAACGGACAAAATTGGGTTAATGTGAATAGTGGATTGACTTCTAATATTACTGCTCTTTTTGTTAATGGAACAAATATATTCGCTGGTGGCTGGGGCTCTGGTGTTTACCTTTCCAACGATAATGGAGCTAATTGGATAAGGTTAGGGAAAAAGTTAGATGTTTTATCTTTGATGCCACTTAATACCCAAGCTGTACTGGGGACTCAGTTAGTAACTGCTACATGGGGCAATGGCATTCATATTTTTTATGAATATTCTCAAGGCTGGAGTGGGGGATTAAGCAGACTTCCGACATCTTACGTAAGAACATTAGCTGTTACTTCTGATACAACCATATTTGCTGGAACTTTTGGTCAAGGTGTTTTTCGAAGTGATTACGGACTTTTATCATGGACCGCTGTCAACAATGGTTTGGGCGATTTATATACCCAATCCCTAACAATCTCAGGTTCAAATATACTTGTTGGCACTTATAGTCATGGAATCTATCGTTCTTCAGACAAGGGTAATACCTGGCAATATGCTGGGTTAACAGGCAATCAGGTACGTGCTTTGAAGACAGTGGGAACAATCGTATTTGCGGGAACAGTCTCTAATGGAATATACCGTTCTACCGATAACGGCAATACCTGGTGGCAATCTAATAATGGCTTAGACAACAAAAACATTTGGTCTTTTGCTGTTTTAGGACAATACATCTTTGTTGCTACTGATAATGGTGTCTATCGATCATCAGACAATGGAGTAACTTGGACTTTATCAGGACTTCAGAAAAAAATTGTTCTTACATTAGATGTTGTTGATTCAACCTTGTTTGCTGGTACTTATGGGAGTCTCGGTGGCAGTGTTTTTAGCTCAACTGATTATGGTGGAACATGGGTCGATATCAGCGCTGGTTTAACCACACAAAATATTCGAACTTTTGCTCATACTAATGCTTATCTTTATGTTGGGACAGAAGATGCTGGTGTTTGGAGGCGTTCTCTCTCACAAGTAACAAGTGTAAATGAAGACGAGGAAAAGATACCTCAATTTTTTACTCTTTACCAGAATTACCCAAACCCGTTTAACCCATCAACAACCATTCGCTTCTCACTTCCACAACGTGAGCATGTAACGTTAAAAGTCTTTGACATCCTCGGCAGAGAAGTGGCAATATTGGTAGATGGTGAGTTAAACCCCGGTGAGCATTCGGTTGTCTTTGATGCCAGCAGCTTGCCCAGCGGTGTGTATTTTTACCGCTTGCAAACGGGAGGTTATGTTCAACAAAGAAAAATGGTGGTGGTGAAATGAAAAGATTAGTTTGTTTTGGTATCGTCTTTATTGATTTACTGTAATAAGAAACAAATAGAGAATAATAAAAATGGTACCAAATATAAAAACTATAATTCTCATCATAACCCAGGTAATATTAATTTCCCAAAGCGCTCCTATTATTTATGCTCAGTGTGCATTAAAGGAGAATACTAATCTAGTAATAAATTCAGATTTCAATTTTGGGCTACAAGGTTGGATGCTTCAGAAAGGAACGTATGCATGCTCAGATACTTCCCTATCAAAAGTTTCATACAACGGTAATGCAATAAAAATAACTGTGAATAATAATTACCTTTCTTGCACACAGCAATACAATTGGAGAACTTTTATTCGTGGTGCAATGAATGGCAGCTTAGTACAAGGGCGTCCCTACGTATTGACGTTCCGCGTAAGAACAAACAGTACCCAACCGGTAAATTTTGAGGCTGCTGTACGTAAAGCCTCCCCACAATGGAATTGGATAATTGCATTTAACAAATTAGATATTGTTGCTACTAATCAATGGCAGCAATACTGCAAAATTCATTTTTACAATGATGTAACAACCTCTAATATTGAAGTGGCTTTTTTCTTTGGTGAAGTCACTGATGGGACAGAGATCTGGATCGATGATGTCTATGTTGGAGAGCCTGCAGGTTATGTAGAAGAACATTTTATAAGAACTAATCAAGTAGGATATATAATAGGTTATTCCAAAGAAGCTCGCAGTGTGGATCCATGTAATCAGTTTTCTGTAAAAGATGTTTCTACTGGCAATACTGTTTTTACAGGTAATTGTTTGGAATTTGGACCCTATCCTGATTTGCTCCCTGGAAATCCTTGTATCAGTGTGAGAGATACAATATGGGGATTGGATTTTAGTGATTTTAACATCCCGGGAAATTATTATATTTTAACTGACAAGGGGTATATATCACATCCATTTACCATTAGCAACGATATTTATAATCAGTTGCGGAAAGATGCACTTAAATTTTTCTATTACCAGCGTTGTGGTCATGCAACAATGTCTCAATACGCGGGCAACCTTGCACATCCTGCTTGTCATTTGCAGGATGCTAATGCTGATGTAAGAGATACCCTTTTTAATCCAATAGGGTTTAAAGACGTATTAGGTGGCTGGCATGATGCAGGCGACTACGTTAAATATACGTTTAATAATGCTCTTACAACAGCTTTTCTTGCCAAATCATATCTTGAAAATCCAGAAGCGTTTGATGACCAAAATGATATTTCTGAAAGTGGTAATGGTATACCTGATATTGTGGATGAATTAGCTTACAATACCAAATTTCTACTCAAAATGCAGGATACCAATATTAATAGTTCTTCATTTGGAGGAGTTCATTCAAAAGTTAGTACAGCACAGTGGAATGTATACTCATTGCCTCATACAGAATTGCAAACAAGGTATCTAACACCAATTACAACCATTTCGACAGCAGGTTTTATAGCTGCAATGTGCTACCTCTACAGAGTGTTTAGCACAATTCCCTACTATCAGAATCTTGCACAGCAAACTGCCGTAGCTGCTAATAATGCTTGGGGTTATCTGCAAAGTCACTCACAATATACACTTGACCTTGTCAACACTCCTAAAGGTTCATATATAAAAACTGCAGAGTATGAACAGTATCCGGATATAGATGAAAGATTGTGGGCAGCGGCTGAAATGTTCAGAACATTTAATAACATTTCCGCAAAAAACTTTTTCGAGACAAATTATACATATTGCAATAATGTATTCTTAGACCCAGGATATTATTCACATTACCATCTGGATGGAAGTTGCCCATCTATGCCGTACCATCGCCATAATGTGTGGATAGGATTCCTATCTTACTTGGAAGCTGCTAACCCGGATTATATAATTAAATCTCAACTTATGAACTGGCTTATTAGTCAGGCAGATACCATTCGTTCTCGTACAAATAAAGAATTTTTCTCATTCAATCCAAGAACGTGGGATAATTGTCCCAGTTTTTTAAATAATGCTCCTATTTTAAAAAAAGCATTTGAATTAACCGGTGATTCAAGATATCTAAATACCATCGTTAAGAATGTAGATTACATTCTTGGAAAAAATATTGTTGATTATTCATTTGTTACTGGATATGGCTGCAAATTTCCTGTTAATATTAATCATCTGCAAACCAAAAACGATGCTTATATGGATGTGATGCCAGGCGCTCTTGTAGGCGGACCTATGGGAAATTCAACCATAGGTGCCAAATCTATTCCTCTATATTCTACCGATACCAATGATCCAGATTATTTATTTTCGATTTACTTCGAACCTTGCACTATTTGGCCTAAAAGGTATGCAGATTTACCATACAACCCTTTTCAAAATGAACCAGCCATTGATTTTAATGCTAGATTGGTTTATGCACTATATTCACTTGTTCCATCTATTTCTACTGGAATTTCAGAATCGATTTTCTTCACCGAAACATTTCGACTTGAACAAAACTACCCAAACCCATTTAACCCATCCACCACAATTCCATTCTCACTCTCGCAAAGAGAGAATGTAACACTGAAAGTGTTCGATGTACTTGGCAGAGAAGTAGCAACGTTGGTAGATAGAGAATTAAACGCTGGCAAACATTCTGTAAACTTCAACGCCGAAGGGATTCCCAGCGGTGTTTATTTTGCACAAATGAAAGCTGGTAATGCAGTTCAAAGAATCAAAATGGTGGTGGTGAAATAAGATTGAATTTCGACAGCGACTATAGCGAAATGAAAAGACTCAGGAGATATTTCCTTTGGCTCGTCGCAGTCATTCTTGCAACTGGTAATTCATTTGCACAAAGTAGTAACTTTGGTGTGCATGCCAGTGAACTTTCCAATGTCTCGCTACCCACGCTTGATCGTGTGGCTAAAATGCTTGACTCTGCAGGCGTGCGATGGGTACGGATTGTGATTCCTTGGATGGATGTTGAATCGAGCAAAGGTCAATGGAACTGGGGAGACTGGGAAGCGAGGCTTTCTATTCTGCGTTCTTACAACATCAATATCCTTGGCTTGCTCTACAAAGTTCCACAGTGGGCATCTTCAGCACCACCGGGAACAGACCCTCAGCTTATTCCGTATTATGTCCCAAAAGATACTCTGGAATGGATGACCTATGTTGACTCTACCGTAAGCAAATTCAAAAATTATATCTCTCATTGGGAGATATGGAACGAACCTGATGGTGGGTTTATGTATGTCCCTCAGTTTGGAACAAAGCATATCCGATATGTTGAACTTCTTCGCACAGCATATCGTACAATAAAACAACGAGATTCTTCGGCAAAAGTCGTTTTTGCGGGTTTAACATCAGAAGTTGGACAACTTCCCAAAAGTCTTTTCATTGATAGTGTGATGGCGCGAGGGGCAGTAGATTATTTTGATATCATGAACGTGCATTTCTATCGCTACGCGGATACACCTATCCAAAAGGTTCGCAGTGTGCTTAACCAATATGGAAAATTGGCTTCTATTTGGGTCACGGAGACGAACAACTGGCGCTCTCTTTTGCCCAACAATACCGAGCAACGAGCTGCTGATTCGCTACGACCGTGGCTTAATTACCTACGCTCATTAGGTTCTGAAAAGATCTTCTGGTTTAATCTTTCGGACTTTACCGCATGGGGTCCTGATTCTACTGTATGGGGATTATTCAGGAAACCCGATTATTCACCCACAGCCATTTACTCAGCCTACAAAGACTACATCGCAACAGTGACGAGTGTACAGGAAGAAAGCACTTCCAAATTTTCCGGGTTTGTTCTCCAGCAAAACTATCCTAACCCTTTCAATCCGAGCACCACGATTCGCTTCTCGCTTCCGCGACGTGAGCATGTAACGTTAAAAGTCTTTGACATCCTCGGCAGAGAAGTGGCGACATTGGTGGATGGGGAATTAAATGCGGGTGAGTATTCGGTTGTCTATGATGCCAGCAGCTTGCCCAGCGGTGTGTATTTTTACCGCTTGCAAGCAGGAAGTTTTGTTGAACAAAGAAAAATGGAGGTTGTGAAATGAGGTTATATGTAATAGTTTTTGCAGGATTGTTTTCTCAGTTTTTTGTTGCATCCGGTCTCTTTTCCCAGAATCTCCATATCGCACCATCAGGCAACCGATTTATACGCGTTCAAGTGCTGGATGGGCGTTCTTCACCGCCTTCGTGGGGCTTTGATGGTCAAAACGGCAGGGAGTATGAAACGCCAGATAGTGTTTTAATTATGATTAAAGAACTCAATCCTGATGTTCTTGATAGACTTTATAATAATCCTATCTCGAATTTGAATGCCCCATTGCAATACCGTGATAGAAGCGGTAACATGGTAAATTGGCAAGAAGCAGAAGGTGCTGGAGGTTTTCCGGCTGGCTCTATTGGTTCATGGCTTTATCAAGCAATAAAGGGAAGGGTTTATTATCCGCGGTTAGGTTCAGAACTTTATGACCCACAAAATGAGTCGGAATTTTACGCGTTAGCACAAGCTTTGTACAATAATGCAATTTCTCTCGGAGTACCGAAAGAGAAGCGTTTTCTTGACCTTGATAATTGGGGAACAATTTTGAGCCATAACAATGGCAAACAGACAGCTATCAAAATCTTATCAACGCTTTATGCTCAAGGGTGGGCTGGTATAGGTATTCATTCTTATTCTTCAATTACAGCGACTAATAATATTCCAGATTCGGTAGCTCCCACATTTGCTTCCTTCGTCTGCGCAATAGACTCAGTAACTCAGAGAGTAATCTGGCGTCCCGATTCGGTAGCGCTGTCACTGATGAAAACTGATAAGCATTTACAGCGTTATATTCTTTATATAGATTTTCCACGGATGATGCAACAGTTCCTAGATCTCTCGCCAGATGAAGAAGCTGATGTATTAACTACACTTGCTAGATTACAGGCTTATGATCCAAGTAATCCTAAGGAGACGGGTTATACATTTGTTTTTCCTATTGGTCAAACATTCTGGGATAGCAAAAAGCGTATTACCTCACCAACCGGTAAATACAAAGGTATCTCGGTGTATGAATACATGCGGGATTCTCTTCTTCCAGTCTACAACCCAATAACTTCGGTTGAAGACAATCGAAATGATTTTCCAAATGAATTTCGATTATACCAGAATTATCCTAACCCATTTAATCCAACTACCACGATTCGCTTCTCAATTCCGCAAAGAGAGCATGTGACATTGAAGGTGTTTGATGTTCTCGGCAGAGAAGTGGCAACATTGGTAGATAAAAAACAAGAAGCTGGTTACTACGAAAAGAAATTTAACGCAGAAAACTTACCAAGTGGAATGTATATCTACAGATTGACTGCTGAAAAAGTAAATCTTGTTAAAAAGATGATGGTGCTAAAGTAAGACACGAATTACGGTGTTGAAAGATAAATTTGGTGTATTGTGGCAAATAATTCTAAATATCTTAAATAAATTATTGAGTGATAAGGATGCTGAGAAATCTAAAAGGGTTATGCAAGCAATACTGCGAATGAAAAAGATTAATGTTGCGGAATTAAAAAAGCATATAAAGAATAATAATTTTGTTAAAATAACTCCGGTTAAAAAAGTTACGAGGCTATAAATCATCTTCTATTTCGAGATTAGGAATTTGTGTGAATGCAATTCTCATTGGAGCAGAATTTCTTGCTGTATGTGAACCTCCGAAGTAAACAGAGGCGTAGCCGTATCGTCTGTTAAGCAAATCAATTGCTTTGTAAAGAGATTCATTCTTTTCAAAATTTTCAAAGATAGGAAGAGTAGCATTGCTTTCGGGCAAAAGATTGAACAAAACAACCCCTACTGCTATAGGAATACTTTTACCAATAGAAGTGGATAATTCATTATTTAAAAAAGGATTTCTGTTCCACATAATATCAAGAGCTTTTAGGAATTCGAGTGTGTTTTGAGTAGCAGTGAAAGTTATATAGTCTTTCCATTTTATTTTTTTAGAATTATCTGGTTCTAATAGAATTTTATATTTTACAATTACACCAAGCGCTTTAGCATAATAGCCTAAATAGCGTAGCCGCATAGCCGCTTTTTGTAGTAATCTATGAAGCACAGCGTAAGCACTTTCATTATTTTTTAAACTGGGCGGAAGTACATGCGAATGCCCAATTGTTGTACGATGGGTAGGAGGACGTTTTACAATTTTCCCTCTTAATTGATCATACATTCTTTCTCCTTCAATTCCACCCCAAACTTTCCTTAAAAGAGACTTATCTGCCTTACAAAGGTCTTCAACGGTGTAAATACCATGTCGGTGAAGCCTAATTTCCATTCTTCTTCCTATTCCGCAGAGATCATTTATATTAAGTTTATAAAGACAATGTGGAAGATCTTCATTATCAATAACTACTAAGCCATCCGGTTTTTGCATATCTGTTGCAGTCTTTGCAAGGAATTGATTTGGTGCTATGCCAATTGAACATCGGAGATATTCGCCAACATCCTCTTTAATTTTTCTTTTTATACGAAGGGCTATTTCAATTGCATTTTCTCTATTTTTTTCCTTGCCGATAAGGCTACAGACCATTTCATCGATAGAAAGGACCTGGTCAACGGGAAGGCACTCGTTAACTTTATCAACAAGTCTATTATGATATTGAATATATGTTCGGTGGTCCGCTTCGACGAACTTTATATCAGGGCATAATCTTCTTGCTTCTGAGACCATTGTGCCTGTTTTTACACCATAAGCCTTAGCTTCGTAACTTGCAGCGATACAGCAAGTGGTGTCTGCCATTACAGGTACTACTCCAACCGGCTTGTTGCGAAGCTCAGGCTTAATCTGTTGCTCTACAGAAGCAAAATATGAATTAAAATCAATAAATAAGTTATTTAGTGACATTTTGACATTTTGTTATAGTGAACAAATGTTCACTACTAAATAATAAAAAATTATCCCTAAAATCAAGAGCAGCTGGTAACAGGTAAAAGAAAATTGTTGAATTGTTTAAATTCGTTTTGTGCTTAAGGTAATTTAAATGACGGCAACTTTTTTCGATAGTTCTTGTAGCTGTATATATTAAGAATTAGAAATTGAAAGATTATTAAGATTTATCAAAGGTGTAGATGAGGAAAATATTTGCCTATATTTTTTTCATTTGTATCTCTTCTGTATTTCCGCAGAATATTTATGTTTGTTCTTCCTTTACAGAAAACGGTGAGCCGATTGGGACTTCGCCTCAAATTACAATTTATCCACATCAGATGAACAGTTATTATATACTTTATAGAAATCCGTATTCCTTTAGTAAAAATGAATCGTTGTTTCTTTTTATTGACAAAATAGATGGAGAGCATTTAATAGCTTTTGATAGCGAAGTAATAACTGCTGAAAAGGGCAAGTCGTGGATTGCTTATAATTATTCATTTAAAGAAGCTGGAAGGTACAAGATATATATTGCAGATAATCGAAAAGAACTAGCATCAATTGTAATTACAATATGGGAAGCAAGCAAATCAGATTTTGAATCTACGTTTGCTGAATCTTTTTATTATGCCAATGCCAAAGTTATCTTTTGTAAAAAAGTTTTTTTAGAAAAGCCGATAGAGCCTTTTAATTTACGTTCGATTTCAAAGGATGGAAGTAATTTTTTTATTTTTTTAGAAAACAATAAACCGCTTAATACAAATCTTGTAATAATACAAGTATGGCTCAAAAAAAATAATTCGGTTGAGTATGATGAATATGTAACTACAAAAAGGTATTTTGTCAATAAAGATTGGAAGTATACTTTCTTTGATTTTAATCTTGAAAATACTGGTGACTACAAATTTATTCTCTTTAATGAAAAGGAAATATTAATTAAATCAGCATATATTACAATTATCAAATAAAATTGGTATTCAATGAAAGGAATAATTTTAGCAGGTGGTTCTGGCACACGGCTTTATCCCATCACAAAAGTTTACAGTAAACAATTAACTATTATTTACGATAAGCCTTTAATTTATTATCCACTATCTGTGCTTATGCTAGGTGGAATAAAAGAAGTATTAATAATTTCAAATCAAGAAACAATTCCGCTTTATAGAAAATTATTTGGTGACGGCTCATCAATTGGAATGCAGATTCAATACGCAATTCAAAAAGCACCAAATGGAATTGCCGAAGCATTTATAATAGGGGAAAAATTTATTGGCAACGATTCTGTTTCTTTAATTTTAGGGGATAATATATTTTATGGTAAACTCGACTTTTTTTACAAAGCAGTTAGTTCCAACAAAAAAGGTGCAACAATTTTTGCTTATCAAGTTAAAGACCCACAACGATACGGTGTTGTTGAATTTGACAAAAATGGTAAGGCGGTCTCAATAGAGGAGAAACCTAAAAAACCTAAATCCAACTACGCTGTACCTGGACTTTATGTTTACGACAACAAAGTAATAGAAATTGCTAAAACTTTGAAACCATCCGAACGAGGCGAACTGGAAATCACTGATGTTAACAAATATTACCTTGAACGTAACGAACTTTATGTTGAAAGAATTGGCAGAGGTGTTGCATGGCTTGATACTGGTACCCCTGAAGCACTTTTGCAAGCATCAAACTTTTTTGGAGTTATTGAAGATAGACAGGGAACAAAAGTTGCCTGTATAGAGGAAATTGCTTTTCAAAGAGGTTTTATAAGTCGTACTAAATTTTCAATCCTAATTGAAAGTCTTCCTGAATCTCCTTATAAGGAGTATCTTAAAAATGTACTTAATGAATAAGCTAATTCAAATCTTTCATAAAATGCTGTTCGTTGTGAACAATAGAACACGGACAACACGGATTACACGGACCTGCCTTTCAAACTACTTGTACGTTGGGTAGGTTTTCACGGACTTTTTATCCGCCTTCTATCAAAAAGATCTATTAGAAATTTTATTTAGAAATGAAAATGCTGATTTCAGAGCTCACAGTAATTCTTGATTAGTTGTAAAAACTTATAAAAATCAGCTAAATGATTATGCATTATATCAACCAGTATATTTGGGTCTAATGATAGGTATTCATGTGTAAGTCTGTTTCTAAAACCAGCCATTTGGATTAATAATTGTTTATCCTCTTTAGATATAATTTTATGTTTTGCAAGTATTTCTGGAATGTCTGTATAATAGTCCCAATTTTCTTTGAAATCTGCAGCAACTATATGTGTTAGCATATCAAATAAATTTTGTATTAATAAATAAATCCCCCTCTCAAGCATCCAAACTAAATCTCTGCTTTGTCTTACTTCTTCTAACGTAACATTTCTATGCTTCTTAAGATTTTCAAGATCAGCAATAAAAGTTGAAATGCGTTTTTCTATTATTTCTTTATCAGGCATATTATATTTTAGATAAATAGTATCGTCTGATTTTTCTTAAGTTTTCGGTATCGATAAAAAGTTTTCTCACATTATTTTCATAATATATTCGTTTCTTTTCATCTTTGCTAAAAAGTAATTTCCCTTGAGTTATTATTCTTTTTTGAATAAGAACATTTGCATTATTTGTTACAACTAAATCTATATTTTTTTTGACTAATAAATTTAGTTCGCCAATAATATGGCTTTCGTATCCGTAAGGGAAACTCTTGTAATTATCTTTATCAAAATTTTCCTTTAAGTAGATTGCAATATCAATATCATGATAATTTTCTTGCCTCACAAACGATCCAAATAAGTAGGCAAACAAAATTTCATCTCTTTTGAAAAGGTATTGTGAAATTTTATCCTCAATATTTTTTTTCTCTGATGTCATAATAGATAATTCCTCTTTATTAATATAAATAAATATTGTATTTACTTCATACAATCCAGAGACTGTCCGAAAAGTAATTTTTCAATTATAATATCTGTGAAAATCTGTTAAAATCCGTGTTATCCGTGTTCTGTTTTTCAAGGAAATATTATTTTTAGACAAGCCTCATGGGGATGAGTTAACTCAAGAAATTTTTTATAAAAAATCGTCGCTGATGCTCGAATAAAATTTTCAGTTGTTATACTGGGTTCAGCTTTAGTTGAAAAAAGTATTTAGGAACGTATAATAATTCTTTCCCGTCAAAAAGGCGGGATAATAGAACACGGACAACACAGATTACACGGAACTTGCCTGCAAAGGTGGGTTTTCACGGACTTTTAGATGAAATTCAAAAGCTGCTTAAAAAAACGGGCTTTTTTATAAGCTGTGGTGTTCGTTAGTAAAATTTATATTGCAAATTATCTGAATGCTAAGAAACAAGTATCTAATTATATATTTTTAGTATTGCATTAAATTATGTTATAAACTTTCAATAAAGTTTATTATTTTTATTAAAGTATGTAGAGAGAAAATGTAATGGGATTATTAACCTCCAAGTCAAAATCCGAAATCGACAAACTTAAAGAAGAAAATAACGAACTAAAAAATAAACTTCATGCTGTTCTCCAAAAGCACACAAGTTTTGAGGAGCTTTCTAACAAGCTGGAGGAATCTAAAAAAGAACTATCTATTGTTACCAAGAGTTTAGAGCAAATAAGAAAATCGATTAAAGATTCAGAAGATGAGTATAAGGACAAAGAGGAGAAGCTTAATCAGTTAAAATCAGAAGTAGAAAAACTTTCTGAGCAAAAAAACGAACTTGAGAAAATTGTTAATAATTATTTAGAGGAATCAAAACAATACGAAGTCAAGTCGGAAGAATTAAAAGCTAGGAAAGCAGAGCTCGCTTTATTGGAAGAAAGATTTAATGAAGTCAATAGTAAGTATGAAGCCGTTAGTGTTGATTATTTGGACTTGAAACAGAAAATGAAGGTTTTGCAAGAGGAAGAAGAAAGAATTCAGAAAGAATTGAAAAAAGCTGCTGAGTACGAATCAACTGTAAAACAATACCAAGCAGAAATAGATGAGCTAAAGAAAGAACTAAACAGCCGCGAGGAAAAACTTAAAGATCTCAATGAGAAAATTTCTCTTAGCGAAGAAATCAAAGCAAATCTTGAGTCAGCAGTAGCCGTGCTAATTAATCAAATTGCCGAAAAAGAAAGAGCATATACTGAATACGCTGCAGATAAAGAATCTATTTTAGAATCGATTAGAAACATGCAAAAAAATTACGATGAACTTTCTGCTAAGTTTAATTTTGAGAAAGAATCGTTACAAAAATTAGAGGCAGAAGTAAATGCTTTGAATGAAAAGAAAAATGATTTAGATGACGAAATTAGAAAATTTGAGAGTGTTAAAGACGGGCTACAAACTAAGGTTTTGAGTTTGAAAAAGGAAGAAGAACACCTTTTGGAAAATATTCGATTACAAGAAGAAGCACTTGAAGCTCTTCAGAAGAGAAAATTTGAAATTGAAGAAAGCCATTTATCTTTGGAAAAGACCTTTTCAGATTCAATAAAAAAATATACAGATGAACTGAACGCTGCAAAAGAGAAAGTTACTGCAATCAAAAGTGAAATACTCGAAAAGGAAAAAGAACTTGCTCTTAAGGAAAAACAACTAAATGAGAAAGCAGCACAAATTGCCGAGTATACAGGCCTAACAAAAATTTTGCAGAAAGAGCGTAATGTAATAGAACAAATAATTTCTAACCTAAAAGAGGAACAACGTGAACTTAATGATGCAGTATCTGCATTAAAAGACAGTTTGTATAAACAGAAATTATATCTTCACGATACTAAAACTCAAACAGAAAACCTCGATGTAAAAAAATCACTTCTTGAAAAAGAATTGAAACAGCTTATCTTACAGATTGGCAACAACTTTTCTGAATTAGAAGAAAGAAAGCAAATAGCAGCTAATGAGATTATTGAGAAGAATAAAAAATTGGAAGAGTTATCTAATCAAATAACTGATGCCCAGAATAGTTTGCGTAATCTCCGTCTTGAAATTGCAAATGCAGAAAAAGAAAAAGAAGAGCATACCGCAAAGCTGTCAGAGTTAATCACCATAGAAAAAAACTTGAAAAACAGTATCTCAACTTTGGAGCACAAATTAAGCCAGACTGGTGATAAGCAAAATAAAGTTGAAAGTAAAAATAAAGATGCTAAATAATGATTCTTATTTATCACATAAAAAATTAATTCTACACTAAATAAAAAACAATTATGAAAAATAAATTTACGATAATTCTCGTTTCAGTTATTGCTATAAGCAGTTTTTCTTTATCACTCAAAACACAGAATCAAAGCAAAACGCAAGTTCAAGTAGATTCAACTCGCTATAAGCTCAATCCTAATTATCAATTGCAACTTCGGTTATATGACATTTATAAAACAAAGCAGGCAGATATTGTTATGTTGGGAAACTCCCTTACACATGGTGTAAATTGGAATGAATTATTAGGCCGGTCTAACGTTGTCGAAAGAGGAATTCCAAGCGACGTACTAGATGGTTTTTTAGCAAGAATGAGTTACATTTATAGACTGAAACCAAAAATTTGTTTCATTTTGGGAGGCATTAATGATATTTATAATTGGACTCCTGTTGAAAGGATTTATTTTAACTATGTTAGGATTATAAATGGACTTAAAAAAGCTGGCATAAAACCTGTCATTCAATCAACAGTCTATGCAGGTAAAAATTGGGGAAAGGATTGGGGTCTAACGCCAGAAAATAATCGAAATAGAAATTTAGAAGTTGATAAACTTAACAATCTTCTATTGGAATATGCTCGTAAAAATAATATTGATTATATTGACCTCAACTCTAAAATGTCGACAAGCGACCATTTTTTAAGACCCGAATTAACATGGGATGGCGTCCACTTTAACGCTGAGGGTTTTAAGATTTGGGGAAATGAGGTTGAAAGGGTTCTAGAAAAATACAATTTGTAATTTTAAAAAAATATTGAAAGGTGATTATGGAAAATAAATTTAGAGAGCCAATTTACATATTAGCACTAACTATAATTTTATTGTACTTAGCTTCTTTTATAAAAATTGATTTTCAATTTTGGGGAATTCAGCTTAAAAATGTAGATATTTTTTCCGATATAAAATCGGAATTGACCACTTCGTGGGAAGAACCCCAAATCGATTTCCAAAATAAATTAAATTCACCACCAGAAAATAATAAACTTGCGAAAGATTTGTTAGCATCGAACAAAATTGACCAATCATTGAACAACAATATAAACTATGCAGCATTTAATTTTTTCTCGCCTGAAACAAAGACAGACGCTTTATTTATTTCTTATAACCCTCAAGGCAAAGAAGAGGATATTACCGGCAATGTTCAACAATTAAGCAATTTTTTCCGAGCGTTAAAAAATTCAAATAGTCAAATTGTTCGAGTTGCACATTTTGGTGATTCTGCTATAGAAGGTGATTTAATAACAGCCGATATACGCGAGATTTTGCAAAGTAAATTCGGAGGTTCTGCTGTCGGCTGGCTTGGAATTGTTTCTCAAGATGTTTCGTTTAGAATGACAACTAAACATACCTTTTCTGATAATTGGGAATCGGCATCATTATACACTTCTAATCCACTTGGACTCCCATTAGGAATTAGTGGAGAATGTAATATACCCAAAGGTAATGCTTGGGTTAGTTACGAAACCACTCGATTTAGAAGAAATTTGAAGGATTTTAATCAAGTTAGACTTTTTTATTCTCATGCAAAAAATTCACAAATATATTACTCTTTCGATAATGGACCAAAACAAACAGCTGTTCTTAAACCTGGCGATGATATTCAGCAATTAATTCTTAAGCCAGAAAGAAATGCACACTTAGTTAAATTTGAATTTCCTATTAAAGACCAGGCTTACTTATACGGTGTAAGCTTGGAAAATAATCCTGGAGTTTACGTAGATAATTTTCCTTTGAGAGGAAATTCTGGAGTTGATCTTCAAAAAATTGATGTTAATGTTCTTAAACAATTTGGGAAATACTTGGATTATAAATTAATCATTTTTGAATTTGGGATGAATATAGCCGGGACCAGCAGAACAGATTATTCTTGGTATAACAGGGAAATGGTCAAGGTAATTAATAATTTCAAAACTGCCTTTCCACAGGCAAGTTTCTTATTAATTGGCGTTCATGATAAAGCAATGAAAAAAGGCTCATCTTTTGTAACCGACCCAACTATTTTAAGATTATTAGACGCACAAAAAAATATTGCTAAAGAAACAAACATAGCATACTGGAGCCTCTTTGAAGCAATGGGCGGCGAAAATTCCATGTCTGCCTGGGTAAATGCTAATCCGCCTATGGCATTTAAAGATTATATTCATTTTAACGAACAAGGCGCTAAAAAGGTAGCAACATTATTAACAGATGCACTTATAAAAGAATATAATAAATTTAGATAGTAATTCTATGATTAATATAAATACCTCAACTACACTTTGGGAACGATGGAAATTTAATGCAGAGAGAACCCCCGATAGAAAAGCTATAATTCATTGGAATGCGGGTGAAGAACCGTATAGATGGACATTTAAAAGCCTGATAGAAGCAGCTAAAAAATATTCTGTTATACTAAAAAAAGTAGGTATTCGAAAAGGCGATGTTTGTGCTATTATAATTAGACATAATAAAAATTTTTATCCATTATATCTCGGTATATCTCGTGCTACTGCTTTGCCTGCTGTTTTGGCTTATCCAAATCCTAGATTACATCCTGATAAATTTAGACAGGGTCTCGAGGGAATGTCTCAAAGATCCGGCTTGGATTATATTTTAACAGAAAGGGAACTCGAACCAATAATTCGTCCTTTAATTGAGAAACCTGGCAGTACAATTAAAGCCGTTTACTTTCCACTTGAGTGGGATGTAGAAAAAGAGTATGATGAAAAAATTGATGAGCAGATTGAAAAAGAACAGAGTACTATTAAACCAGAAGAACCTTTTTTGCTTCAACATTCGTCTGGAACCACTGGCTTACAAAAACCTGTTGTGCTTTCCCATAAAGCAGTTTTACAACATGTAGTCAATTATGGCTCTGCATTAAAGGTTACAGAAAACGATAAAGTAGCTTCTTGGCTTCCATTGTATCATGACATGGGATTAATTGGTGCTTATCACATTCCTTTAGCTTATGGAATTCCCTCAATTCAAATTGATCCTTTTCAGTGGGTTCTGGCTCCTATAATTCTGCTTGAAGTTATTACTAAAGAAAAAGCCACAATGACTTTTCTGCCTAATTTTGCTTATAACATATTTGCAGATAAAATACATGATGATGAGCTTAAAGATATTTCATTGGAAAGTCTACGCATTCTTATTAATGCAAGTGAACCTATTAGACACGATAGTCATTTGAAATTTATAAATAAGTACAAGAACTATGGATTAAATCCAAACGCGCTCTCTGGAATGTATGGAATGGCTGAAATGACATTAGCAGTTGTTCAGACTGAACCAGGTAAGCCAATTAAGGAAGTAGTAGTCGATAGGAATGAACTGTCAAAAGGAATTGTTAAATTAGCCGATGATAATGTGGTGAAAAGAGTTTGTGTTTCTTCGGGCAAGTTAATACCCGGTTGTGAGATTCGAATTGTTGATGAAAAAAGGAAAGATTTGCCCTTCGGGTTTGTTGGTGAAGTTGCTGTAAAATCTGTTTCTATGTTTGACGGTTACAGAAATTATCCAGAAAAAACTGCAGAAGTTGTAGAAGATGGGTGGTATTTTTCTGGAGATTACGGCTTTGAATACGATGGTGAATATTTTATTATTGGCAGAAAAAAAGATATTATTATTGTTGCAGGCAAAAATATTTATCCAGAGGATGTTGAGGATACAGTTAATCAAGTTGATGGAGTTATCCCTGGTAGAGTTATAGCCTTTGGAGAAGAAGATGAATCGCTTGGTACTGAACAAGTAAGTATTGTGGCTGAAACCAAAGCTGAAACTGAAGAAGAAAAAAATAAAATTCGACTTGCAATATTAAAAGCAGGCATGTCTATAGACGTAAACATTCATAAAGTGTATCTTGTACCGCCTCGATGGCTTATAAAAAGTTCTGCTGGTAAACCAAGCAGAAAAGCAAATAAAGAAAGATTAGCAGAAGGTAAAGATAAACAAGTTTGGAGTAGATAAATGATTTCACCAGAACTTAAAAAAGTTATATTAAAGGAACTCAACTTAGACGATTTTGACCTTAAAGATGAGACTACCGCTCCAGAAGTACCGGGTTGGGATTCCTTAAATCACATAAATATAATTTTAGCTGTTGAAGAGTATTTTAAAATTAAGTTTAAAAGCTATGAGGTGCTTAGGCTTAAAAACGTCGGTGACCTTCAAAAACTTGTTGACTCAAAAACCGGCAAGAAATGATGCTCATAAATTTAAGTCTCGATAAAATACTGGACCTCTTAAAGTATAATCAGAACGACCCGCTTATTTTCTCAACTATCCTTTTCCTCTTTTTCTTCTTTATTGTACTCATTTTTTATAATCTTTTTTCTAAGAACAAGAACATAAGAGTATTTCTCCTTATAATTTTCTCGCTTTATTTTTATTATAAAGTAGTTGGCTTTTACTTCATCATTCTTATTGTTTCAGCGGTTATAAATTTCTATCTCACCAAATGGATGAGTACTTATGAGAATTTTACGAAGAGAAGATGGGTTCTTATCCTTATTATTGTATTAAACTTAGCAATTCTTGCATATTTCAAATACACTAATTTTATACTGCAGATAATTAACGATGTTGCTAATAAAAATATTGAACCGCTTGCTATCTTTCTTCCAATTGGTATTTCATTTTATACTTTTAAGGCACTTAATTATGTTTTTGATGTATATCTTGATACTTTAAAGCCAGCAAAAAATTTAAGCGATTTTTGTGTGTTCTTATTTTTCTTTCCAAATCTATTGGCTGGTCCAATAGATAGAGCTTCCGAATTTCTACCGCAGATAGATAAAGAACCATTTATCTCAAAAGAGGATTTAGGAAAAGCAATCTTTTTGATATCAGCCGGATTGTTAAAAAAGGTGGTTATTGCAGATTACATTAGCCTAAACTATGTTGACCGCATATTTGATTTTCCAATTCGTTATACTGGACTGGAAAATTTAATTGCAGTATATGGATATGCACTGCAAATTTATTGTGATTTTTCAGGCTACTCCGATATGGCAATTGGCATTGCTATTTTGCTCGGTTTTAAATTAATGGATAACTTTAATTCTCCTTTTAAAGCTACCAGTATTGCTGATTTTTGGAGACGCTGGCATATTTCTCTTTCAAAATGGCTTCTCGATTATCTTTTCAGACCAATCCAATTTAAATTCAGGAATCTCCATCTTTACGGAAATATGATAGCATTATTTATAACTTTTTTATTGTGTGGACTTTGGCACGGTGCCGGCTGGAATTTTATTCTTTGGGGTGCTCTGCATGGATTCTTTATGTCCTTTGCTCTGCTAATTCAAAAACCTAAAAATGCTTTTTATACTAAACTCCGTATCAAGAATACAAGGTTTTTAAAGTTCTTCCAAGTTATCATAACATTTCATCTCGTTGCGTTTTCATTTCTTGTTTTTCGAGCTAATAATATTTCCTTAGTTGGACAGGTTATTTCGCAAATATTTACCTTCTTTCATGGTGAAATTATTACTCAATTTATTGAAAAGCTGCCATTAATTTTCACTCTCATCTTAGTTGGTTACTTATTCCACTTTATTCCTCTCTCGCTTGAAAATAAGATAAAGAAACTTATTGCTGTAACTCCATGGTTCGGAAAAGCTTTAATTTTAGCAGTTGTCATTTGGATTGCAGCACAATTTAAGTCGGCTGATATTCAACCATTTATCTACTTCCAATTTTAAAAAGGAATCAGTTTTCATTATAAAACTTTAGTGCTAATACAGTTATTTTTTGATGAATTTTTAATAAATTGAAACCGCTCGTTGAAAAAGTATAGTAATAAGATTTGCGTTCATCTAAAATAAATTTTAAAAGCTGTTTTATTTTCTTGAAAAAATAGTTAAACATAATGTCAAAAATTCTTTTGGGTCTGCAATTACTCATCTTACTTTTTCTATTTTCAGTCTCTTTTGCGCAGCAGCAAAGTGAAATAGAAGGCTTTAAAAAAAATGCTTTGCAGCACATGCAGGCGGGAAGATATGGCGAGGCAATTGACCAATTAAATAAATATATTTCTGCCAGACCTCGTGAGGCTGAAGGATATAATTTAAGAGCGCAATGCTATGAAAAAAGATCACAATATGAAAATGCTGTGCTGGATTATAGAAGAGCTATTGCACTTTCTACCGAAGCCGGTAGAAAATCTGAATACGAGAATAATCTTCGCCGCGTTCAAGAAGTCTGGTATTCACTTTTACAAAAAAAGATTGAGGGATACCTTCGCGAAATCGCTATAAATCCAAACAATCCGTTTAATTACCTCGAAATAGGCAAAGCTTACAGAAATATGGAAGTATGGGATAAAGCAGAAGAATGGTATGATAAATATTTGGAAAAAGATAATAATGCTTCTCCAGATGAAATCATTCGTTACACCGAAATTTTAGCTAAAACTGGCCACATCCAAAAAGGTGAGAAAATTTTAAAACAGTATGTAGAAAAATATCCTGATGATTGGAGACTGTGGAGCAGGTACGGTTATTTTACACTTTGGTTGGCTAAGTATCAGATTGCAAAAAAAGCGTTTGAGACTGCACTGAGTTTTAAGCCTTTTTTTCAAGAAGCACAAGATGGATTAGATATTGTAAATAGAGAAGCTTATGTAACACTTCAAAATCCTCGTTCCTTCGAAAAAGTTTATCCTATTGACCGTTACTATAGCATTTTAAAAAAGAAACCAGATGATATAAAGATTAGGTACAAACTGATTGATGAACTTATTAAAGCGAACAGACTGCAAGAAGCATATCAGCAAATTAATCTGATAGGAATTACTAATAGCAATGACCCCAAATATCAAGAGACCTATGAGAAAGTGACTAAACTTCGTAATCAGTATATTCAAGATAAGATAAATGAATACAAAAAAATATTGCAGGAAAATCCTGATGATAAAAAAGCTTTAAACCAAATAGCAATATATTATGACGAACTTCAGCAATATGAGGATGCACTGAATTATTTGAACAAATACTTTGAAAAATACCCCGATGAAAAAGATCCTGAGCTTAGATATAGGTATGCAAGAGTATTAGCGTGGAACCGAGATTTCGATGAATCGCTTAAAGTAATTGATAAGCTTTTGCAAGATTACCCTACAAATGCAGATTATCAGTTGCTTCGCGCTCAAGTTTCTGTTTGGACAGGTCAAGATATAGATCTTGCAAACAAACTATTATCCGAAATAATAAAAAAACAGCCAAATAACTTGGATGCACTTATCGCTATGGGTTCTTTGAAACTTATTCAAAGAGATTTTAACGCTGCACAAGATTATGCAAATAAAGCAAAAGCAATAGCACCTAACAATAATGATGTTGCTAAGCTGCAATCCAATATAGATTGGCAAAAATTACGTGCTGAAGAAGAAAAACTTTATTCAATTTTGGAAGAAGGGAGGAGAAAAGTTTTAGACCATAATTGTGAAGCAGCTCTTCCTTATTACGAAGAATATCTCTCAAAAGCAGAACCAAATGTTTTAATTCAGAAAGAATATGGCGACGTTCTTTTCTGTGCTAAACAATATAAAAAAGCTCTCGATGTTTATAATAATGTTCTTTCACAAGGATATAATTTCGATGCAGCGATGCAGCGCGCTAAATTATATTATGCAATGGGCGACTCGCTAAATGCTGTACGTGAATTCAAAAACTTAGTAAAAGAAGATTCATCCAACTTCGATGCTAATCTTTATTTAGCTGATTCGTATGCGAAAGCAGGTGAATATGATTCAGCAAGAACAATTTACAATAATATGCTCGATACTTGGAAACTAGACTCCACTCAAGTTAAAATGATTACTCTTCGCAAAGGCTGGCTTCCAGTAACTGGCTTGGCAGCAATTTTCGATACTTTCCCAAATTACGTCGGCTTTGCTCCAATTTCACAAACTTACGCTGATAATGAAAGTCTGCGACTGAATAACTTTGGCGGAAGATTGGAACTCGGCTTAACGAATTTTATATCATTAGGAGTTTCGTTTATAAAGACCTATATTAAAGCAAACCCTGATGTACTAGATCAAAACGTAATTAGCTCAATTGTTTATACCGGCAATAGACGTTTTAACACATTCAAGGGGCATATATTCTTCAAATTTTCTTCTTATATCACAGCTGGTGTTGGAGTTGGAACGGCAAATTCAGAAGGGTTTATTCTGCGAGACGATAAAGATGCTTTTTTTAGATTCGAAAAAAAAGATACTGCCTCACTTACTTTTAACTATCAAAACTCGGATGGCGCTTTAATCCTCTATTCTCCTTATTTAACTGATGTGCGTTATTATGCAACTTTGTATAGAGTTGCTGGTTATTTTATTCACAGAGAAGGACTAAAATTAGAAGGGTCGTTTCAATATATCTCCGTTACCGATAATAACGAGGGCAACGATTTTTACTTGAGAATTGGTAGATATTTTTATAAGAACTTGATTATTGGCTACGAATACTACTACACTAATTATAAATTTAAGTCGTCTTTTTACTATTCTCCAAGAAATTTTGAATCACATAGTATTTTTGTAGATAACGAATTGGAAAAGAGAAAAGAGCTGAGAGTAACAATAGGTGGCAAGTTAGGATTTATTCCACAAAATAACTTTGTTGCTTTAGAAGGACATGTGGAAGCATTTTATCAACCGATTAGAAACCTTACTTTTAGCGGGAGAATTGGTATAGGAAGTACTTCAAGGTATGATTCTAGTTACAGATATTTTTCTGGACAGTTTAGCGCTTATTGGACAATCTTTTAATAATTTTGTAAACAAAACAATAATGCATTCATGAAATATAAATTTTCATTCCTGTACATTTTATTCTTTTTAACTTTTTCCTTGGTTTATTCTCAAAAAATCAAGCTGATTGGTAAAGCAGAACCTGGCGGGGTTCTGATAGGCGAGGCAAAAAATATTAAAACTGTTTTATTTGATGGTCATAAAATCGGTTTTGACGAACGTGGTTATTTTCTAATAGGTTTTGACAGGGATGCGAAGGGAACTCATACAATTAAAGCTATTTTTAAGAATGGGAAATCCGAGATCAAAAAAATTAAACTACCCAAACGTAAATACATTGTTCAGAGATTAAAATTAGCAGAGAAGTATGTAGTGCCTCCTGATTCAGAATTATCGAGAATTGAAGAAGAGATGACAATGATGAAAGAAGCAAGGGAAAAAATTGGTTTAATAGATAGTGCTTTTTATGTTAGTGGATTTATTAGTCCAGTTGAAAATGCAAGTATAAGTAGTGTGTTCGGTAGCCAAAGAATTTTGAATGGTATTCCTAAAAAACCGCACAATGGAATAGACTTTGCAGCAGATGAGGGTACACCTGTCCACGCGGCTGCTGACGGCATAGTAGCAATTGCAGGTGATAATTTTTATTTCAATGGAAATTTTGTTTTACTTGACCATGGACAGGGTTTAAGTACTGTGTATTTGCATATGAGTAAGCTAAATGTTAAGACAGATGATAGAGTAAAAAAAGGGCAAGTAATTGGTTTGGTTGGCTCAACCGGCAGGGCTACGGGTCCGCACCTACACTGGGGTGCTCAATGGTTCAATAAAAGAATCGATCCAATGAATTTATTGAATTTAGGGTTTCTACAATAATTTGTGCAGCATAAAATCTCCATTTGGGAGAAGTAACTCAGTATTTAACTTAAAAAATTTATGTGAATTCACCACGTTGTGGTTAGAAGTAGCCTGTTGCACAACTTAAATACTATCATTGCGGGGGAACGGTAACAGCAGTTTCTTATTCTGTTATTGAGTTTTTTTGTCGCACAAAAACACGGCTTCAAAATCCTTTAGCACAGCAAGTATGACTGGCCTGCTGCTGCAGCCTAATATGACACTGTTGTGAGGCTATCAAGGTTAATCCAGACAAGCTAAACATGTTTTACATGACATTAAATTTATAATTACTAATAGAAGGCTTAACTTTTTAAATTACTTGTTTAATCTACATTAGTTACAGCTTGTCGGCCTGATGGCAATTTTTTTAGCCTGCCAGCAGGTTGGCGAAAAATTTGGGTTTAATTTTTTAGCCACGCTTGACGTAGCTTCAATTGTTCATTTGTTGGGTTTTTCATTACTTCAAACTTATGCCTAACTTCTTTGGGTTTAATAATTAACTGCAATGGTATTTCTTTTTCACCGCGTTTGAGTGTAATATTAAACACGTCGCCGACTTTTATTGACATAAATTTTGGTGCAACAGCCTGAATGTTCGATAAGCTTACAGGAGTATTATCTAGTTTATAAAGAATATCACCGACCATTATGCCTTTCTTTTGAAGTTCTGGGTCGACCCTTGTAATTATTAAATTAGTATCTTTTATACTAATGCCCATTCCAATAGATGGTTTGGTGCTGTCTATTCCGGCAGTTTCTTGATAATTAATACCGAGTTTTTCGAAATAATCTTTTACAGGAAAAGGTTCAGTGCCTTTAATGTACTTGTCAATAAACTCTTTAATCTGTGGATAAGTTCGATTAACTAGTTCGTCAAAAAAATGTTCCTCGCTAAACGGCTTTGATTTACCATAATCATGTATTAAATCTATTATTAACTCTCTTAAACCCTTTTTGCCTCCAGAAAGCTCCAATAATTTGATATCCAATAAGGTCCCTAATACTGCCCCTTTATTGTAAATATTGTAATATTGGTCGGGCAGCTCAGTAGCTTCTTTACCAAGTGTAGTAAGGGAGATAGTGGGATTAAAATTGTCATTAATATTTAGTTTGTTTGAGGTAATATCTAAGTATTTATCGAGTGTCATTAATCCATTTCTTAATTGGAGGATATTTGCTGCCCATTCAGTAATTCCTTCGTACAACCATAAATGTTGGGACATGGTGGGCTTCTCGTAATTAAAGTTTTCTACTAGCTCGCTGTGAATGTTCAATGGAGTAACAATGTGAAAAAATTCATGTGCTGAAGTAGAAAGTAAACTCTCAGCATATTTTTCATTCAATGTATCTTCTTTATAAACGTAAAATGAACTATAGGAATGTTCCCATGCACCAGCGGAAAAATCCGAAAAATGAAATAAAAAAGTGTAATGGTCTACAGGCAATCCTTTTAAAAATTCATTTGTTGCATACAGCATGTCTTGGAGTAAATTAAGCAGGTTTTCGGATTTTATTAATCCAGTTTTAGAGTAAGTGTAAATTTTTACATTGGTTTTTTCAACTGTAGTTTGCGCCTGGGTTAAATTTCCAAGCATAATTGGCGAATCTACAATGTAATCATAAGTTGGTGCATAATAATAACCCTCGTCATTTTTTTGTAGTGCTGTACCAATTGACCAATTATTAGGGTACTCAAGTTTAACATAAATCGGGTAGTCTTGCATTCCATGAAAATATCCAAAAACGCATTGACCGTTTATAACAACATTATCATCCTCTATTGTTGTTCCGCTCATCGCATAAACAGGATGTGTACTAACTTTAGTATGCCAAGTATCTGCTATTTTGTAAGTTATTTTCTTTACATTTTCTGGTTTTTCAATTTCCCATTGATTTGTCGAAATATTTTTAACCGGAATTTCTTTGCCGTTTTTGTCATATGCATTAAATGATTTTACAAATCTTCCTATATCCATTGTTTGATAAGTGCCCGGTGCAGTTGAAGCAAATTGGAAGATGCTGTTGTTGGCTTTTAAATCTTTGGGATAAAGAATTACATTAAAAACTTTTTCACTACGGTCGTTAAGATTGATTATGAATTTATGTTGAGCTAAAACTTGAGATAGGGTGAGAAGTATTAGAATCAATGGTGTGTAAAATATTCTTTTAAAATTTTTCATTGCAACACCTTTATTTTTATCAGAAGTTTAGACGTATTATTTTTCACCATGTTGTATAAAATATATATAGAATTTATTAATCCCAAATTTTCGGTTTATTTTTATAAAAGGGAGCATGATAGTAATGAGTTGTAGTAGAGATACATCGGTTGTCTTTATGAAAAACTCAAGGGCACTCTTGTAATAATAGTAATTTCTTATTCTACGGTAAATTTCTTTATTTCGCCAAGAGCACGAATCCAAAGTTCTGCAACATACTCGACAACAGGCAATCTTAATTTTAACTTAGAAATATAACCTTGCTTTAATTAATACTGTCCAAAGGCAATTGGAGAAATTTTGTAATAATCTCTCTAAATAATTTTATTTAGATACAGCAGTTTCATGGAGTATTTCTTTTTCGGTTTCGCCTAATGTTACATTACTTACTTCTTTCTTTTTATCTGAGAACACAGAATAAACAACTGGAATTACAAAAAGGGTAAGCAATGTAGAAAAAATTAATCCCCCTATCACAGCAATACCCATTGAAACGCGGCTTTGTGAGCCTGCACCTATTGCAAGTGCAATAGGGAGTGTACCGAGGATAGTGGAAAGACTTGTCATTAAAATCGGTCTAAATCTTAAAACAGCAGCTTCCTTGACTGCATCAATTATTTTTAATCCCTGTGCTTTTTTCTGGTTAGCAAATTCAACTATAAGTATGCCATTTTTTGTAACGAGACCAATTAACATAATCATTCCTATTTGACTAAATATGTTTATTGTTTGGTTGAAGTACCAAAGTGAGAATAACGCACCAGCAATAGCTAATGGCACAGTGAACATTATGATGAATGGATCGCGAAAACTTTCAAATTGTGCTGCCAGAGTTAAGTATATCAAAACGAGGGCGAGCAAGAAAGTGAAAAGTAAACTTGATGAGCTTTCAACAAAATCTTTAGAAGCGCCATCTAATGCCGTAGTAAAAGTATCATCTAATACTTTAGCGGCTATATTATCCATAGCTTTAATTCCATCGCCTATAGTTTTTCCTGGTGCAAGTGTTGCTGAAACAGTAGCGCTAACGTATCTATTGAACCTGTAAAGTTGTGGAGGTGTGCTTCTTTCTTTTAATGTAATCAAATTATCAAGCTGAATTAAGTCCCCTTTATTATTTCTAACGAAAAGAGAGGCAAGATCAATCGGTTTATTTCTATTTTGTTTTAATACTTGTCCAATTACCTGATATTGTTTACCATTCATAATAAAGAAACCGAATCGTTGACCGCTGTAGGCGAGTTGCAGAGTTTGTGCGATATCGAGAGTAGAAACGCCAAGGTCTCTTGCTTTGGTTCTATTTATTTGTACTAATAGTTCGGGCTTGTTAAATTTTAGATTAACATCTACTAATGCGAATGTTGGGTCTTTTCTTGCTTCGTCTAAAAATTTTGGAATTATGTCTCTTAGTTTTTCAAAATTTGGCGCTTGAATTACATATTGAACTGGTAGTCCACCTCTTCTCGTTCCAATTGATTGGTCCTGTACAACGAATGTTTTAGCGTCACTTAATCTATGAACAAGTTTTGTTATATGGTCTGCAATTTGTTGTTGAGTTTCTGACCTTTGGTCTGGGTCTTTTAATATTACTCTTACAAAGCCCGTGTTGGTAGAACTTGAAGACCCATAGCCGGGTGAAGTAACAGAAATTAATGCATCAGTTCCTTTTACTGAATCTTGCAATACTTTAATTAAGTTGTTCATATAACTATCCATAAAATCGTAGGAAGAACCTTCAGGCGCTGTAGAAGAAATTCTTATTTGACTTCTATCTTCTAAAGGTGCAAGTTCTTGAGGTAAAATTAAACCAAAAACAATTATCAAAATAAATGCAATGCCCATTATAGTAAAAGCCAGCCACCGTTTCGACATAAAGGCGTTTAGTTTATTTCTATAATACGATTCCAGCCATTTAAAAAAAGGTTCAGTTAGAATATAAAGCTTGCCGTGTTTTTCTTTTTTTCGTAAAATTTTAGATGCCAGCATTGGAGTAAGTGTTAAAGCAACGAATGCAGATATTAGGACTGCGCCCGCAATTACAACTCCAAATTCTACAAATAAACGTCCTGTAATTCCTTTTAAGAACATAAGCGGCAGGAAAACGGCAGCTAATGTAATTGTAGTGGAAATAACAGCAAAGAAAATTTCAGAAGTCCCTTTAATACTTGCTTCAAAAGAATTCATGCCAGCTTCAATTTTCTTAAAAATGTTTTCTAAGACTACAATTGCATCGTCAACTACAATCCCGATGGCTAATACGAGTCCAAGTAAAGTAAGCACGTTGATGGAAAAGTTTACAATATACATTATAAAGAAAGCACCAATTAGACAAATAGGAATTACAATGATGGGTATGAATGTTGTTCGCCAGTCTCTTAAGAAGAAGAAAATTATTAAAATAACCAATGCGAAAGCAAGAAGAATTGTTTCTTCGACTTCAGCAATTGATTGGCGTATGTACTTGGTCACATCAAATCCTATTCCTAATCCAATATCAGGAGGTAAATCTTTTTTTATTTGGTCAATTCGTCTGTAGAACTCATCAGCAATTTTAATGTAATTTGCGCCTGGTTGGGGAATTATTGTAACACCAACCATAGGTACGCCATCTCGTTTTAGAATAGTCTTATCGTTTTCCGGATAAAGTTCAGCATAGCCTATATCCTTTACTCTTACTAAAGAACCGTTAGCTTCTTTAATAATCAGGTTGTTAAAATCATCGACTGTAGTCAACCTTCCCATTGTTCTTACAGTTAGCTCTGTATTTTTCCCTTCGATTCTTCCAGAAGGCAGTTCAACATTTTCTCTGTTTAGAGCATTTCGTATATCTAAAGGAGTAATTTTATATGCGCCTAATTTGTTGGGGTCCATCCAAATTCGCATTGAATATTTTCGTTCGCCCCAGATCTGTATTTGACTCACACCGGGTATTGTTTGAAGTCGTTCTTTAAAAATATTATTGGCAATGTCAGTTAAAGCGAGTAAATCTCTTTTCCCGCTTTTGACGTTAAGAAAAATTATTGGCACGGCATCTGCATCTGCTTTAGAAACAACAGGCGGGTCGGCATCGGGAGGCAAATTAGAACCAGCTCTTGAAACACGGTCCCTTACATCATTGGCTGCTGCTTCAAGGTCTACTGAAACATCAAATTCAACTGTGATTGTACTTCTGCCGTCTCTACTTACAGAAGTTAATGACCTGATGCCAGCAATTCCGTTTATTTGTTCTTCTAATGGTTCGGTAATTTGAGATTCTATCACATCGGCATTGGCGCCAGTATAATTTGTCGATACAGTAATGATAGGCGGGTCTATGCTTGGATATTCTCTTACGCCCAGAAATGTGAAGCCTATAGCACCAAATAATATTATTGCAAGCGACATTACAATTGCGAGTACTGGTCGCCTTATGCTTATTGATGATAAACTCATAAAAACCCTCTTTTTTCTACTACTTAAATTCTCTAATTAATTTATTGCAGTTATTTTAACAGGAATTTCGGGGCGTAATTGAATTATACCGGAAGTAATCACGGTATCTCCTGCAGAAACACCGCTTATAAGTTGAACTTCTTTATCGGTTCTGATACCACTTGTAACTGTGTGTGACAGAGCTTTACCGTTTTTATAGAGATATACTTTTTCACCTTGAATGTCAGGAACTAAAGCTTGGGTAGGTATCATTAAAGCATTTTTTATTTGATTAAGTATGACAGTCACTTCAACGTAAGCACCTGGCAGTAGTTCATAATCATTGTTATTGGCAACGGCTCGTACTAAAAGAGTGCGAGTGTTCTGGTCAATTTTAGGTTCAATAGCATAAATTTTCCCCGTATAACTTTTACCTGTAGTCTGCAGCTTGAATTCAATTAATTTACCTTCTTTTATTTCTGAATAATATTTCTGTGGGACGGAGAATTCAATTTTTATTGGATTAAGACTTTGGATGGACGCAATTTTTGTCTGCGGTGAAATATAACTGCCAATACTAACTGAGCGCAAACCTATTATTCCGTCAAATGGGGCTTTAATTTCTGTTTTGTCAATTAATGCTTTTGTGTAATCTATATCTGCTTGGACGCCTTTTAGTTCGCTTAAAGCAGCATCATATTCTTGTTGACTGGTAAGATTTTTTTCGAGCATTTGACGAAGACGAAATTCTTTGTCTTTTGCCAAATCTAATCTGGAATTATTTTTTGCAAGTGTTGCCTGTAAATCTGCATCGTTAATTTTAATAAGTAATTCACCCTTTTTTACTCTTTTTCCTTCTTCAAATAAAATTTGGGTTATTTTACCTGATATCTCACTTCTTAACTCAACTTCTTCGTTACCAATAATAGTGCCATTTGTATATATCTTATCATCGACAGGTTTAGGTTTTAAGACTTGCACTTCTACAGGAACAGCTGAAATTTCAGCAGGGTCCGATGTTGTTTTTTTATTGCTGTTCAACAGGTTCAATTTAGGAAGCAGTAATATTAGAATAATAATTAAAAATAAGGTGTAAATGACAATTCTTTTTTTATTTTTCATGGGGTTCCTTTTAGTTAATAGCTAAGTTCTTTGGCAACTAATATTATAACTCTTTAGACAAAATTAAAATAAATTGGTTTAATTGCCCTGTCCTGAAATTTAGCTACAAATTGAAAGCTGTTTTATTTGGTTAAGAGAAAATAAATTAACCGTTCAACACCTAAGTTTTTTTATAAAGTAGAATTAGTAGGTAGTAATTTTTTGTTTGGCGGTGGGTGAATAGAAAAAGTCAATTTAGATGTGAAATTAATCTTGTGTTCCATTGGAGTCTTTCTTTTCTATTGTAAATATTTTGAACATGCAATAAAAAGTTAAGCCTATTATTGCAGTCCAAGCAACGCCCATAAAAATATATCCGCCAGTGTTCAAGTTATTCTCCTTCATATTTATTATGACCTTATTGTTTATGACGAAAACAAGTGCTAAAATTAAATTGAGTGAACATAGCTAAAAGAGAAGTTACATTCAAACATTTTTATATGCTAAACGGTTTACAGTTAATGGTGGGTCTAAATAAAACTCAAAGTGAGTTTTGTAAATTAACATAAACATTTTTTTTGTAGAAACACAAAAAGTTTCCTAACATCTTCCATTAACAAAAAAGATAGGGGTACTTTACCGATAAGTTCAAAATAATATAAATATGATTAGAACTATGCCTTGTAAAATGGCTTATTTTGTCCTTTTGTATGTACCCATTAGTTCTGCTTTGTCTATAATGTGGTTTTTCATTGCTTCCAATAGAGTTTTTTTTGTGGTAGATGAATCTAAATTAAGAATTGTATCCAGAGCGTACAATTTAAAGAAGTAACGATGAGTACCGGAAGGTGGACATGGACCACCATATCCAACATAATGAAAATCAGTGGTGCCTTGCTTTATACCTTCGATGGGTTCTTTACCTTTTGGAATACCTTCTCTTAGTTCAGTTAAGGTTGGTGAGATAAAATAAATAACCCAATGGACCCAATCGCCGATTGGTGCATCCGGGTCATCACAAATTAATGCTAACGATTTTGTTCCTGTAGGAACACCTTCCCATTTAAGGGGCGGAGAAATATTAATTCCATCGCATGTGTACTTAACCGGAATTAATTCTCCGTATTTAAAAGCTGTACTTGTGATTTGAAATTTCATTTTCTTTTCCTTTTTTATTTGTTGTGCAATGCAGTCTTGAGAAATTATTATAATTGATAAAACAAAGAGAAAATATTTTTTCATTATGTATCATCCTTTAAGTTAGTTTTTAAATTGATGAGAAAAATGAGTTTTAAAATATTCAGGGAACCTTTTAATAACGCAATGCCCAATCATTTCAGCAATTTCATCTGACTTTAATAGGTTTGTATTGATTATTGCATGATAAAGAAATGGGTCTTCAATGTTTTTGTGAAAATAAGTCTTGATGAAATTTCTTCTCGCTTCATCTTCTTTTTTTATGAAGGCCTCCGCTTTTTTTCTATCAAGCTTGTATAATTTCATGGCGTTTTCAATTCTAAAATCTAATGGTGCTATTAACCTCAGATGAAAAGTATTTTTAAGATTAGCAGTTATAATATTTGCACCTCTTCCTACAATTATTAAATTTCCAATCTCGGCTAAACTCATAATTGTCTTTGAAATACGTTTTATTAATGAAAGCTTAGAAGGACTTAACCCGAGTAATTCCGAAAACCAAGAATCCATTTTCATGGGTTTATCTTCATCAATCATGTTTCTGAAATGCTGAGGAAGCTTTGGGTCCTCCATAATTTTTTCTATCAACTCTCTATCGAAATAAGCCCAATCGGAATATTCCTCTATAGCATGAGAGTTAAGATATTCAACTAATGACTGACAAATTGATGAAGCGCCTATCCCTGTTTCTCTAGATAAAGTTATTATTGGTCCGCCTTTTCTTTTTTTAGTAGGGTCTGTTTCTTGAGTATGCTGCTCAATATAAATGCGAGCTTTTTCGTATGCGCTGAGGATTTTCATCACAGCCTCCCCTGAATGTTTATTATTAATAAAATGGGGAAAGGACTCAATCGTAAACTAAAGTAACATTTTGGAATTATCAAGCGGGTGAATTCTCAAATTGTTTGGAATTTATTATTCTGAAAAATTATTTTGTACAACACATAGTGTGTTTAAGATAATATATCTGTTATCTTATACATGCAATTGTTACGGTGCTGTTTTCTTTTTTGCTTATTGCTTCTTACTAATGTTGGATTTTTCCACCGAAATTGCAGTTTACTGAAGAGGTATAATTGTTGCTGATATTTTTTCGAAAAGAAATTTATTTAAGAAGTATTACAATTAATAGCATTTTATTAAAAAAAGAGAAGCGGTTATGAAGAAGATATTATTAACTGTAGCAGCAATATTGTGTTTATTAGAATTGACTGTCTTGCCTTTAGGCTTAAAATTATATGCACAAGATACTACAAATATAGATCCTTACCAGTACTTTCCGGCTTACGTAGGTAACCGCTGGGTATATGAAGGGGGTAATCATGGGCTGGGTAGTTGGTCAGTTAGTAAAGATTCAATCGATTTGCAAGATAGCAGCAGGTACATTAATCCTTCCCCTGATGGCGCATATTACAAAATAGACAAAAACTATAATGTTTTTTTCGCTCCTAATGATGGAGGGGGGTGGCTTATGTACAAATTAGATGCTAAGGTTGGCGACTCATGGAGATTAAATCCTGAATATTCTAATATAGCAGCCAAAGTACGGGATATTTCTCCCGGGTATGTCTTCGGAAAGTTAACCACGATAAAGACTATTGATTATTATATACTCACACGCGGAGATACAGTAATTACAGAATATTCAATATCAGACTATTGGGAGAGGTTAGCATACGGCTTTGGGGTGCTTTCCTGGGAAAATGGAGCAGAAGAACCCGATTACTTAGTTGGCTGCAGAATAAACGGTGTTAATTATGGAACTTTAGTAGGTGTAGAAGAAAACCCAATTATTCCTTCGGAATATGTACTTTATCAAAACTATCCAAATCCATTTAATCCGTCTACCACAACATCTTTTTCATTACCCGAGTATTCTTACGTGGTTATCAAAGTGTTTGATATTCTTGGCAGAGAAGTCAAAAAAATAGTAAGTGATTATTTCATTGCCGGCAAACATTCAGTAGAATTCAATGCCGGTAATCTTCCTAGCGGAATATACTTCTATCAGTTAATAACAGACAAAACAACAAAAACAATGAAGATGCTCTTACAGAAGTAACATCAAAAAAATATTGTTAAATAAAAATGGAGCTACAAATGAAAACTCTAAAGTACTTTGTGATATTTTCTATGGTTATTTCTTTTCAGCTTTTTGGGCAAGAATTTAATTGTATAACGGCATCGATTCAAGAAGTGCCAGCACAATCAAGAGGCAGATGGCTCCCTTCGGAAGGCACAATAAATGTGCTGATCGTTTTTGCAGAATTTTCCGATGATAATTATGATATTTACAATTCAAGATGGGTAAAAGGCAGTGCCCCGCAGAATATGAACAATTGGGTGGACCAAACATGGTCATCAAATCCAACTCAAGGTTCGCTTACTCATTACTTTAATGTATTTTGATTCAACTGGTAATTATGAAAAATATCATAATTATATTGTTTTTTCTACTTAGCAATACATGCATTGCACAAATACATATAGAATATCTTAATGATGTCCCGGCAGAATTCAAAGAAAAGTATTACAGCCAAAAACGTAATTACAATCCGTTGCAAGTTGGAAATGTTTGGCAGTATTATGCTCCTGAAGACAAGAGTTATATAACAACGTGTGTAGTGGAGGATAGCATAATTAATGGTAGAAGATATTTTAAGAAAATATACTATAAAATTAGTCCGCGAAATAACGACCTTGTCTGCTGGGAGAGAAATGACACTGTAAGTGGTGTAACCTTTATGCTCGATTTTGAGGATGTAAATGGGAACGGGGATTATCTCGAAGAATTACCCGTTGATAGTCTGGAAAATCCCTTCTGGTCACGTTATATAACTTACAAATACTCGTTTACCGTTCCGAACCCTTTCTCATTTTACCCTGGTCAAAAATCTACACTTGTTAAAGATACAAATTGGGTAATATTAGAGGGAGATACAGTGATTAGCCGTAGATTTGAAATACTGGAGTTATTCTGGTGGGAAGAAATAATAGAGAGTTTCGGGATATTTTCTTTTAGTCTTGAATCTCCGCTTAGCTACTGTACCGGAGCTATTATTAATGGGCGTAAATATGGAACGATTGTAAGCGTTGAGGATAATAAAAATCAATCTCTGCTTTCAGAATTTTATCTGAGTAATAATTATCCTAACCCATTTAATCCAAGAACTACTATTAATTATTCCGTTCCTCAAAACAAACACGGTAATTCATATTTACATGTAAGGCTGATAGTTTATGATCCTCTCGGAAGAGAAGTTGCTGTCTTGGTTAATGAATCAAAACCACCCGGTAACTACAGTGTTGTATTTAATGCACAGAATCTTCCCAGTGGAGTTTACTACTACTCATTAATTTCAAGCACTACAATAATTACAAAATCAATGGTTTTAATTAAATAAGGAGGTAAAAAAATGAAAACGAAAGTTATTTTTTCATTAGTAACACTTTTCCTTTTATTTAACTCTGTGTTAGTAGCAAGTAGCGAAGGAGTTTGTGGAACTAATTCCGGTAGCTCTGCACCCTATATACCAACAAGCGGTACAATAAAAGTGTTTGTTATCTTTGCTCAATTCAAAGACGATCTAAATACAGATAATTATGGCTGGGCAAGAAACAGTTATCCCGATTGGGCGAATACATTTGTAAATGCTTCAACTGGAGAAAACTATCCCTGGTATAATTTATCCCACTATTTTAATGAAATGTCGAATGGGACATTTCAGGTTATAGGAGACGTTTATGATGATTTAGTAATTACAGATTATGATGAAAGTCATTATTCTACAATAGGTGAAGTAAATAGAGAGATTATTTTGGAAGTTGATCCTTATGTAGATTTTTCTGAATATGATAATTTAAATGGCAGTAGCCCTGGAACTGACGGGAAAGTTGATTTTATATATATAATTTATAGGAACTCTGCTTCTTCTTTATTTAGCTACGGTGGATATAGTTACACAGCAATTGCTCATATAGAGTTAAGCAGTACGATAAACACTGATGTGTTCAAATTGTTAGCGGGGGGTCTGGTTTAAGCGGTATCGGTTCAGGTGTACAACAAAGAGGTGGATATAACGGAAGGGATTATACATTATATGTATCAGCCCATGAAATGGGACATTACTTATTTGGTGGAGGTCATATTGATGGAGTGTCTAATTTAGCATTGATGACTGGCGGTCCGGTTTGGAATGCAAGTCGCGGTATGCATTTATGGGAAAGACAAAAATTAGGATGGATTAGCTACACAGATAAAACAACAGATGGTACAGTTACAATGTATGATTATATAACACAGGATGATGTATACCGTATTCCTGTAAGTAATTCTGAGTATTTTCTTATTGAAAACAGAAAAAAAATTAAGTCCTCATGATAAAGCAGGGGATATAGGTTTTTATTTCTACAGAGTTACAAATGCAACATCATTTCCACCAGCCATTGATGTTTTATGTGCTGACGGTAATTGGGATTTTAGTATTAACACTTCAACACAAACGCTTATCAGAACAACACCAAATGTAAATGGTGAAGATGAAATGAGTTTCTATCGAAATATAAATGGAATAACATACGCATGTTACACACCAGTTTATAACGAAAATTCAGCATGGGGAGATGCAGAAGATGCATTTGATCAAGTGTTTAATAACGTATTTTCACCAGCCAGCAATCCGCGTAATACTTCTTCGTTACAGTTCAGTATTGAAGTTATAGGCACAGATCAAATTACTTTCTATTTTGATGGGGATGGAAACGGTGACGAATTTGCAGGTTCGCCTTCAAAACCACAAAATTTACACTTAACATACTCAAATCCCTACCATCCATCGTTAGCCTGGGATTTAAATACAGAACCAGACATATCAAGTTATAAAATTTACCGAAGTTATGATAATTCATCTTTTTATTTAGCTGGTGTAGTATCTCATCCCACAAACACATTTATTGATTATGAAATAAGTTATACAAAGCCGATATGGGAAAAATCAGTCAAATATTATGTTGTAGCAGTGGATAATACTAATTTAACATCAGTGCCAAGTAATCAGGTTGAAACCGCAGGTATTATGCAGGATCCATTACCGAAGTTAATTGCGAATAATTATTTTAATGAGCATAGTAAGAAGTATAATTTTAGTTTGTATAAAAATTATCCAAATCCATTTAATCCTACTACAAAAAATCAGATTTACATTACCTGAGGCAGATTTTGTTACATTAAAAGTATACGATATACTTGGCAGAGAAGTAAAAGAATTAATAAATGAAGTTAAACCATCGGGAGAATATGAAGTTGAATTTAACGGAAGTAATTTGCCGAGCGGTACATATATTTACAAACTAACCACAGGTAAATATTCCGCAGTCGGCAAAATGACATTGATGAAATAAAGATTGACTATTGATTAATAAGAAATAGCCGGAGAGCAAGACAAAATTTTTAATGATGCTTTCCGGCTTTATTTTATCCAAGCATATTTAATATGTATTTAAAGTTTAGTTATCTATGAGTAATTACAGCCGTGGTAAAATTTTTAGGACACGAACTGATGAGTTATTATGAGTAAAAATTATTAATGAAAGCGGATAACATAACACTCAACTGACTTTTTTGCCGAATTCTGCGAGATGCCCGGAAAGTGTTGCACAACTGAGAATAGTGTCATTCCCGCGAAAGCAGGAATCTAAAAATAATCACCCAAATTTTTTTAATTTAGAAATTTTTTCTTGACATACCCCCCCCCCCATTTATTATCTTCCTCCCAAAGAAAAAGTTGTTTTTAAATTAGAGGGCTAAAATGACTTTTCTCGAGAGCTTAAAAAACAGAAGGTATCCATTAATTAAAAAGTTCGAACGAATAAATTGTTACAGGTTTGAGATCTGTTATTACTCATTAATCTTTTACTCCAGTTTAATAATAAAATCCATGATATTAATCAAATAAGGATGAGAGTTTATGAATGTTTAATTACGGCTGGTAAGCCGTATACAGTAACTTGGAGGGATATTCCACTTGAACTTAAAGTGAGAGCAAAATGAAGTTACATGTCCATCAGGAATTTTTAGTGGAGTTATTATGAAAACGATAAGCATGATGATATTACTTTTTCTTAGCAACATCTGCCTTGCACAAATTAATATAGAATACCTCAATGATGTATCGGCAGAATTTAAGGAAAAGTATTACAGCCAAAAACGTATTTGCAATCCGTTGCAAGTTGGAAATGTTTGGCAGTACTATATCTCCGAGGATAAACGTTATGCAACTCAGATGATAGTAAGTGATACACTTATTAGCAATAGAAGATATTTTCTAAGGATTAACTTGATAGACACTGGACTTCCAAAAGATAGTTTACTTTTATGGGAAAGATATGATACTTTAACAAAAAGTACATATACATTTGATATATATGATTATGATAATGACGGTAATAAAAGTGAAGAATTTTTAGTTGATAGTCTTGATGCAGGAGTTTTTTCAAGATACCAATCTTATAAATTTTTTTTTGAATCATGGGGATATCCTGTAGTTACAGCTCTTATAAAAGATACCGGCTGGATAAAAGTAAGTGAAGATACTGTTTTGTTTAGAACAGTAGAATATTTGGATGTATTTACAACCGAGATTATTGCAGATAATTACGGTTTAATATGTTATCAAACAGAATCACCACTTATATGCTTAACTGGGGCAATCATCGGCGGAAAGAAATACGGGACAATAGTAAGTGTTGAGAATAATGATATTGAGTTTTCTATGCCTAGTGAATTTATTCTTGAAAATAATTATCCAAATCCGTTTAATCCCACAACTACTATTAATTATTCCGTTCCTCAAAACAAAAACGGTAATTCATATTTCCATGTAAGACTGATAGTTTATGATCCTCTCGGAAGAGAAGTTGCTCTTCTAGTTAACGAGGCTAAACCATCCGGTAACTACAGTGTAGTTTTTAATGCAAAAGGTCTTCCCAGCGGTGTTTACTACTACTCATTAATCTCAGGTTCTACAATAATTACAAAATCAATGGTTTTAATTAAATAAGGAGGTAAAAAAATGAAAATGAGGGCTATTTTTTCATTAGTAACACTTTTCCTTTTATTTAACTCTGTGTTAGTAGCAAGTAGCGAAGGAGTTTGTGGAACTAATTCCGGTAGTTCTGCACCCTATATACCGACAAGTGGTACAATAAAAGTGTTTGTTATCTTTGCTCAATTCAAAGACGATCTAAATACAGATAATTATGGCTGGGCAAGAAACAGTTATCCCAATTGGGCGAATACATTTGTAAATGCTTCAACTGGGGAAAGCTATCCATGGTATAATTTATCTCACTATTTTAATGAAATGTCGAATGGGACATTTCAGGTTATAGGGGATGTTTATGATTCATTAGTTATTACTGATAATAATGAAAGCTATTATTCAAGCATTGGGCAGGTTAACAGAGAGGTAATACTGAAAGTTGATCCATATGTAAATTTTGCTGAGTATGACAATTTGAATGGCAGTAGTCCAGGAACTGACGGGAAAGTTGATTTTATATATATAATTTATAGGAACTCTGCTTCTTCTTTATTTAGCTACGGTGGATATAGTTACACAGCAATTGCTCATATAGAGTTAAGCAGTACGATAAACACTGATGGTGTTCAAATTGTTAGCGGGGGGTCTGGTTTAAGCGGTATCGGTTCAGGTGTACAACAAAGAGGTGGATATAACGGAAGGGATTATACATTATATGTATCAGCCCATGAAATGGGACATTACTTATTTGGTGGAGGTCATATTAACGGAGTGTCTAATTTAGCATTGATGACTGGCGGCCCGGTTTGGAACGCAAGTCGTGGTATGTGTTCTTGGGAAAGACAAAAATTAGGATGGATAAGCTACACAGATAAAACAACAGATGGTACAGTTACAATGTATGATTATATAACACAGGATGATGTATACCGTATTCCTGTAAGTAATTCTGAGTATTTTCTTATTGAAAACAGAAAAAAATTAAGTCCTCATGATAAAGCAGGGGATATAGGTTTTTATTTCTACAGAGTTACAAATGCAACATCATTTCCACCAGCCATTGATGTTTTATGTGCTGACGGTAATTGGGATTTTAGTATTAATACTTCAACACAAACGCTTACCAGAACAAACCCCAATGTAAATGGTGAAGATGAAATGAGTTTCTATCGAAATATAAATGGAATAACATACGCATGTTACACACCAGTTTATAACGAAAATTCAGCATGGGGAGATGCAGAAGATGCATTTGATCAAGTGTTTAATAACGTATTTTCACCAGCCAGCAATCCGCGTAATACATCTTCATTAGAGTTCAGTATTGAAGTTACGGGTACAGATCAAATTACTTTTTATTTTGATGGTGATGGAAATGGCGACGAATTTGCTGGTTCTCCTTCCAAACCCCAAAATCTTCATCTTATTACTCCGGTTAATAATCATCCTACACTTCAATGGGATTTGAACACCGAGCCAGATATTTATTCTTATAAGGTTTACCGCAGCTATGATAATTCTCCTTTTTATTATGCTGCAACTGTTTCCCACCCCAACAACACATATGTCGATACCTGGGTTGACTACACAAAACCAATTTGGGAAAAATCTGTAATATATTATGTTACAGCAGTAGACAACACAGTTAAAGAATCTGTCCCAAGCAACCAGGTCGAAACAACAGGTCAGATGAATGTGCCGCCGTTAATTATTTCAAATGATAATTCTACCGCAACTATTTATGAAGAGCCCTCTTACAATTTTGAATTAATCGGTAATTATCCAAACCCTTTTAACCCAACGACCAACATTTCATTCAGCATACCGGAGAAATCATTTGTTACTTTAAAAGTCTACGACATTTTAGGGAATGAAGTAGAAGAGCTGATAAAAGACTATAAAGAGAAAGGAGATTACAGGGTACTGTTCAACGGGAGTAAATTATCGAGCGGAATGTACGTCTATAAACTTACAGTGGGGAAAATGAGTTCCGTAAGAAAGATGTTACTAATTAAGTGAGCTTTTGTAACAGGGTCGAGGTAACCCCCACTCTACTTATGAAACTTGCTTTGGAAATAAAAGATAAAACAACTGAATCAGACTTTCCCCAATGATTTCTCATAATTCTTCCTCAAATAGAGCAATTTTAAGCCTGTGAGTAAAAATATAGTACAAATGACATGCAGAAATGTCACTTGTACCATTGTGTTTTAAAGCCCCTGCTACTATTTTGTCTCTCAAAACCGAGCAGAATGTTCATAACAAAATACCCGAGGTCTGAATAGAAGCAGTTACTTGGGGGAAAGAATAAAAACAAAAGAGAGGTTGATATGAGATAACAAAAAAGTATACCAAAATCATTTTAATTCCTACTAATTTATTTTATATTAAAATATAGTAGAGTAGAAATCAAACTTAATAATGAGGCGGGAAATGAAAAGTATCAGTGTAATGTTAATCCTATTTATAATAGTTACCAATTCTTCTGCCAATGCACAAAACAATTCGCCATGGCAGCAGATTGATTCGTTAAAAGAAGCAAGAACCGGCCATGCAGTGGTTGTTTTACCGAACGGGAATATTCTTGTAAGTGGTGGTGAAGGTGGGTATGAAAATAGCATAAAAATAAGTAGTGAAATTTATGAGTTAAATACCGGCAAATGGCGCTATACAACACCAATGAATGTACCACGAGTAAGTCATGATTTGGTATTAATGAAAACAGGCAAAGTGCTTGCGATAGGTGGATATAAAGAAAGAAGCTGTGAAATTTTTGATCCAGAAGAAGAAACTTGGACTATGACAGATTCTATTCCAACATTTCGTTTTGACGGACAAACTGTAACATTACTTAATAATGGAAATATACTTGTTGCGGGTGGTTATAGAGTTACAGATAATTTGTCGAATTTTGAATATTTAAGAAATTGTGAAATTTATGACCCGGATATTGAAAAATGGGAAACGGCTGCACAGCTTAATAGAGGAAGATACGATCATACCGCTGTTTTGTTAAATGATGGTAGGGTTCTAGTTGCTGGAGGTACTGCTGAGACAGTTGGTACAACACGTTCTAGTGAAATCTATGACCCTGTAGAAAATAGCTGGTCTGTTATTGCCTCAATGAATGAGTCTAGGTCTGATCCAGCATCCGTATTGTTACAAAACGGGAATGTATTTGTTTCTGGTGGCGATTCGGTTGGTGTGGGAATTATTCCGGTAAAAAGGAGTGCTGAAGTATATAATGTAACTGATGGAAAATGGAGGTACGTTGCGGACATGATAGATAGACGTTCAGGTCATGACATCTACTATCTTTATCAATCAAATCAACTATTGGTATTTGGAGGTGCTGCATTTCAGAGTACAGTAGAAGATACGTGGGAAACATACGACGCCGTTAACTTATTGCCAATCGAAAAAGGAATATTTCCAATAAAAAAACTTTATGAAAAAAATTCAAGAAGATTAAGCGATGGAAGGATAGTTCTTATAGGTGGGGAAGATTTTGATATAGTTGATAATATTCCTACTACAAGGCCGTCAAAAAGTTGCTATATATTTGATATAGTTACTTCTGTGGAGAACCAGTCGCCAATCTCTCAAGATTATGTATTATACCAGAATTACCCGAATCCTTTTAACCCAATAACTACTATTAGATATTATCTGCCTCAAGACGCTGGTGTACGAATAGAGGTATATGATGTTCTCGGTCGAATAGTCCGGGTGTTGGTGGATGAATTTGAAAACCGGGGATATCATGAAGTTGAATTTTCCGCTGAAGATGTATCCTCCTTTGATAGAGGTATCGCAAGTCTGTCAAGCGGCATATACTTTTACAAAATAGTTTCAGGTAATTATATTGATGTAAAAAAAATGTTGTTAATAAAATAAGACATCCTATAAAGAGTCAAGCGAAAAATTTAGAGATAAAAGATTAAGTTATTCACAAACAGTTCAGATAAACGTTCTTTGAAAAATTAAGACTGTCCACGAAGTGGTGAATACTCAACAAACATCAACGCCGGG
>JBGORM010000013.1 GCA_041538185.1 Melioribacteraceae bacterium 4301-Me
TGAAGTAAACAATCCGTAGTATTTGCTGCCCCCATTAGTTAAATACACGGTAGATCCGTTTTGAATATTAAATGTCCCACCGGTTGGTTCAATATAATAACCATTGAAATTCACATTTGCAGCTGGCAGAAGTGTAAGAGTTACGCCAGATGGAATTGAAATATTTCCAGTAAGCGTACATGAGCCATCAACATAAACATATCCCATACCTATTGCGCTGGCAACGCTCATCGCATTATTCAATGACGAATAAAGGCTTGGAACTCTCAATTGTAAGAACTGTGTTCCGTATATATCTTCTGTTTCTAAACTTCTGACATCAAGAGTATTATCAAAATATGCGTTGTCTCCGCCAGCCATTGTTGGGGCAGTAGCATCGTGTGCGTAAGAATCTGTAAGAGGATGAGCCAAGCCATGAATATGACCGGCTTCATGCACAACCATTGATTGAACATCGAGGATTGGTGGATTGGCATTCAAATGTTGTTGATCATTTCTCCAGGTAACATTTGTGTTTAACACAATCGAAGCGCTTGACGGTGTCAATTCGTATGTACTCCCATTCCACGATGGATAGCTCCATGCCGGTCCCCAACTATTATAATCCTGAGCTTGGGCAGTAAGAGTTAACCCGGCCGAAGTTGTCCTTGAGAATTGTACTTGCCCTGCATTATTCCAGCTTGTAAATGCTGCATTAACATCGGATATGAAATTATTATACTGGGAATGAGCTATGTGATATTGATATGAAGTAGAACCAAAACATAAAAACGGCGGACCGGAATAAGGGGACTTTCCATATCTGGCACCACCATTATTAGGATCAATTGGCCGAAAGATTCTTTGTCCGTACATCAAAGATGAAGAAATAATAAGAATTACAAGAATAGAAATGTATGTCCGTTTCCCTGTAAAACGGGATTTTGTAAAACTCAACATTTTATTTACCCCCTTTTTCTGATAAATATATGTTAATTCTACCAATGATATCTTCAGCTTTTTCTGAGGAGCCGTAATTGTATTTTGCAACTTCATCATCCTTTAGTAACGAACAATCTATTAATTTATTATTGTTGTTCTTTACTATCGGTAGCTTTCCGGAAATACTGTAAATTTCATAGTAATTTTTATCAGTACGTTCTAAGAAAAGAAGCGCTTCTTCATTTTTTGTAAATCGGAAACTTCTTTCCCCGCTAATAACACGGTCGCCAATTTGTCCTCCCGGAACTTTAATAATTATAGTTTGTTGCGAAAGGTTACCTTTCAATTTAGTTCCAATATTTAATGTTATATAAGTGAATATGAAATCCTTTTGACCAAGGTATTCCTCAAATTTAGGGTTGACATCCTGTACTTTACCAATAACAATAATTGGCGCTGAGGCAACAAGTTCCTTCAATGTTTTTTTGCCCCAGGCAAAATTCATTTGCGCATTAAACACAATGAAAAAAATGACGGCAAGAATAATTTTGAAAGTTTTCATTTTTACCTCCAAATGATTTTTGATTGTTTATTGACCTTTCCCCTATAAGGGGGCAAAAAATTTTATAGACTTATGGAATAATCATATTATATGGTTCTTTAACTGAGATTGTTTTTATTACTTTTCTGTTGTTTAAGTCAATTACAAAAATGGAATTACTGCTGGGGTACGCAACAAATGCAAAATTATCATCAGGCGAAATTATAATCGGAGATTGTTCTCCACTAACTCCTAAATTGATAGTGTCTTTAATAATATATGTATTTGTATCAATGATATAAAAACGACCATCGCTTCCAATTGAATAAACTTCATTACGGTTGATACTATAACCGAGGAAATAGCCACTTAAGCTCCAGGGAAATTTTAATGAAGAACGATATAATTGTTTTGTCTCTAAATTATAAATCCCAAAATAACTTTCTATGTTTCGACTGTGTCCGTCTGATAACTGATAGGTAATAAATAGTCGATTGTCTTTTGACAATTTAAAATCATATATTGAAATACTATCTTGATTATTTTTATTTAAAGTGAATTGTAGGTTATGTAGCCCCGAATTAGTTAAATAAAATTCTAGCTCTGAAAAACTACCTTTTATATCTCCGCTCCAGTGCTTATGAATAACATCCCACTCATCTCCTATAGCTGGGTATATTCTTTCATCCAAAACGAAATCATGTTCTCCTGAAATGAAGTCCTGTATTTTTTGCTCATATAAGTCTATCGAATATGTACCAAAATCCCTGAAACGAACATATATAAGTCCCGGTTCTGTTTTATTTTGTGCAGCTATAAAATATGCGGGTTCTGCATCCTTAAAATCAGTAAAAAAGATATTTTCTAAATTTTCCCCTTCAATATTGTAAACTGCAAACCCAAAAGGTGGTGAGGGATACTGTCCTTCTACTTTTAAAAAAAGATGTTTTCTATCAGTCGATAGAATCATTCCATTAATCGTAATAGTATCTGGTATACTTAAATTAATTTCCTTAACAACCTCAAACGTTTTATAATCTAATAAGTAAAATGTTTTACCGTAGTTGGAATAAACATACATTTTGTTTTCGGTTGTACCGGGTTCAGTAGGCGAACTATTACAGCCAAAGGTTATAGCAGAAATTAAAATCAAATTGAACAATACAAAACTCTTTGCAATCATTTTTTTCACCTTCATTTATGTAATAATTATATGTTCCTTTTACTGAGATTGTTTTTATTACTTCTTTGTTATTCAAACTCAATGGTCCACTCATTGTCAGATCCTGAACTGTAATGTAACGAATTTGTAACGGAAATACTTCCATTCAATGTTGTACTTCCTTGTCCTTGTCCGGTGAGAGTAATGTTAGATTTGCTGGTTAGGCTCGGGCTTTCCGGGTAAGTTCTTGCCTGTAGTTCCACTGTTTGACCGGAGCCGGCATAATTAATTGCAGGTTGAATAGTTCCAAAGTATCCTTTTAACGAGCCGCTTTGTTTTAAGTAAACACAATTAGGGTCTCCGCCTTGAAAGTTTACACTGCCGCCGTCAAGTAAAATACCGTAGCCGTTGAAATTAATATTAACACCCGGGGTTACAGTTAAAGTAATGCCGGAAGGAACTGTAACATTGCCGGTTAAGGTGACATTTGTCCACCAGATTTCATTCTCTGAAAGAGTACCGCTTGTTGTGTAGGATGTTGTCTCTAAATAAGCTTTAAAAGATGCTCCGTTATCATCTGTTGTTAGTGGGTTTGTTGTAAATGAAGAATTATTGCTTAAAAAAGATAGTTGACCAAATTTGTCTTTCTGCCACTTGCTTTTTCTAACTGAATATTCAGTATCATTAAAAAACCAAACTTTACCATTGACGGTTTGATTATCATAAGCAGCAAGATTAAGTCTTTGGGTTTCATAAACATTAGGTACCGTATATGAACTTGGATGCTGAGTTGCAGCAGCTGGATAAATACCAACACCTACATTTCCGCCGTCATTACCATTTAAATCGTTCCTTACGATAATATTCAATTGTGCAGCAGGGTACTTATAATATACGTCAAGGTCTAATGTCATACTGGATTGTAAGCCCCTTGTTCCTTCGCTTTCAGACAAAGCTCCAATTATTATCTTTCTTGAGGCAAGTGAGTTTTGAATTGCAGTTTTAATTGGATTAGATTGAAAACTTAGACCATCATAAGCTAAGCCGGTATGAAGTGAAGTCCCATTTCCAATTGCTGTCCAATTTGCTGCAAGGTCTGACGGGCTTATGGTTGCAACTTGTGTGAGTTAAAGAGTATAACCACTTCCACTATTGTGATAGTTTACAATAACAGTATCAATTGTTGCATTTGTTGGAATTGAATTAAGGCTAAGTTCAAAATATGTTCTGTAAACATTTACCGGATGGGTTGTATCAGTACCTTTGCCTATCGCATAAAAACCGTAATCAAAATTGTTGTTATTAATTTTTTCAATTTGGTTTCCTGCGGTAGATAAATTTGTTAAACGGTATACCCATAGCTGAGCAAAAATATTGCCCGATGCAAAAGTAAGTAACGAAAAGAGCATAATTAACGTTTTCATAACAACTCTCCTATTTGTCAAAAAAATGTTATTTTTATTAAGAGAATAGCCGCAGCAGTTTATTTATCCGCAGTAGTTCTATGCGGATTACACTGCATAATAGGGTGCCAACCTTAGTGTGCTATTCTTTGTTAAGAGGGATAGCGGTACCAGCTCTATCCCTCAAATTATGTTAGCTTTTACCTCCTTAATTATTTTAGTTTGCCGTGTAATATTAAATTTTCCTTGGGACCTCCAGTATTGTCATGTAGCATAAAGAAAATTTCTTTTTCAAACATCATTGGTTCTTTTATTATGCTAACTAAATTCAAAGGGAAAGTATAAAGGTATTCTATATCCGTACCATTGTAATGTGCTAATCCATCCCGCATTCTTAGAAAAATATCTTTTACATTCCTTCCATAAAATTGATAACCAAAATTTGGGTAAGCTAAGGAGAACTGTTTTACAAAACTACCAATAATATACCTATATACATCTTGCCCTATTAGAAAATAAACTTTTCCATTTATATAATGAATATTTCCAAAAACAATTTGACTCTCAGGAGCAGAATATATTTCTTTTATTTCATTACTGTCTAATTTTAATTCATAAAAAGAAACAGTATCACTTGCAATTTGACTTGTTCTAAGAGCAAAAACATAGACTTTATTAAAGATTATATTTTGTTCTTTTCTGATAGTAAGGAATTGTGAATTAAAATCTGCCTTGATAATTTCTTTCCAGGTTGAACCATTATAGTAAAGAATAAATCCCCGCCATACATCTTTACCATCCACTAAATAACCTATTGTTCCGCAGGCATAAATATCGTCTGGACGGTCTCCCCAAATATCATCTACTTCTGATCTGTAAGCACCTTCCACATTATAAACAAAATTTTTAGACCACTTACTTCCGTCATAATGCCAAATTGCAGCAGCACCCTGTCCATCACCCCAGCCCCCACTGCCACCCATCCATACATCATTTGCACTAAATCCGTATAGCGTTTCTCCACCAATATTAATCCATTCTTTTTTGTAAGCGCTCCATTTACTCCCGTCGTAATGCCATAAACGGTCGTATTCGGTTCCTCCGGCACCAACTGCCCATACATCTTGCGGAGATGAACCCCAAATTGAACTTAGCCAGTTCATTGGCATATCAAGGGTGTCTATCTCCCAAACATAATCTCTTCTTCCAGGTTGTATCTCCGGCGGTATAACTGGGTTGCTGTTACAGGAATTGAGGATTAACCAGATACTAATTGTTACTAAAAATATTTTTCTAAGCATTTCAGGCTCTCCTTAGTCGATTCAGCGAATCGACTTACTTTGTAGGTCGGAACGCTGTTCCGACTAAGCATCAGTCGGTTCGGCGAACCGACTTACAATATAGGGGCTGACTAAAAAGTAATTTTTCAATTATTAAGTCTGTGAAAATCCGCGAAAATCAGTGTAGTCCGTGTTCCATTTTTTAAAAAATCTTACTTTTTAGACAGCCCCCAATCATATTTTTGCAAATATAATGATTATGTTAAAAAAACAAATTAGTACGGAATTGACAGCACTGTGGTGAGTATGTATGTTTTTTAAAGAGCGATAAAAACAGCAAGAATTCAATTCGAAATCGAAAGATTTTAAAACAGAAGAGAATAGGAGAAAATAGTTTATCAAAAAAAATGGTATGTGAGAGCGTGATTTTAAGACCCCAATAGATCCATTCCATATTCTTTAGTTAATATTTTTAAGTTAATGAGAATCTTTAGTTTAAAAAAATAAATACAAGATTATTAGTTATGGAGCTATAATTTTCATTATTAATTTAACGCCATTATGTTTATTTTCACTTTGTAAGTGATTGTTACTTATTGTTTACTAACTGATAAACTGGTTAACTGATATTAGTTATGGCTTTATGACGCTGAGTTTTTATCCAAAATTTGTTGAAAACAATAAGGTAACAAAAAATGTTGTTCAGATAAATTTGTATCTCTTAAAAAAATGAAAGTTTGTTTTTACGATGAAGAAAAATAGTTTCTTTTTAATATTTTTTTATAAGTAAAGAAATTTAATTATGCAATTAAGTTCACGCTTTACAAAAGAAATATTAAAAACGAGCCGTTATTCTAAATTTCAGGATTTCCATAACTTAATGAGTTTTAGAATTCGTGATATACTGCTCGTTTCGTCCCTTTACGATTCTTACATTTTTGAAGAAGATGGCAGATTATATGAATTAATTCGCCAAGAATATCAAGGGTTAAGTTTAAGTCACTCTCCAGAGCTAATACAAGTTTCAAGCGGCGTGGATGCAATTCAAATGCTGAGTGAAGAAAAAAGATTTGACTTAGTTATTGTTACTTTACACATCGAAGATATGTCGGCACTTAACTTTGCAAAAAAAGTTAGAGAAACAGGTTTAGATATTCCAATAGTTTTGCTTGGTTACGATAATAGTGAAATGACAGATTTAATTACTAATAAAGATATTTCAATTTTTGACAAAGTTTTTATCTGGCAAGGTGATTACAGAATTATTCTTGGTATTGTTAAATACTTAGAAGATAAGTATAACGTTGAAAACGATACGAAAAGTGTTGGCGTCCAATCAGTAATTCTTATTGAAGATAACATTCGCTTTTATTCTTCTTACTTGCCAATTATTTATACTGAGCTTTTGAAGCAGTCTCAAAGTTTAATTTCAGAGGGGATAAATCTTTCGCATAAATTTTTGAGGATGCGAGCGCGTCCTAAAATTTTATTGTGTACAAATTATGAAGAAGCTTGGAAATATTTTGAAAAATATGAAGAATTTGTTCTTGGTGTAATTTCTGATGTGGATTTTGAGAGAAACGGAAAACCTGATTCCAAAGCCGGGATATTATTTGCACAGCAAGTAAAAGCCCGTCAGCCAGATATCCCTATTCTACTTCAATCTACTGTACCCGAAAATGAAAGGTTAGCTACTAAAATAGGTGCATCGTTCCTGCTAAAAGATTCTCCCACTCTTTTAGAAGATTTGAAGAAATTCATGATTAACAATTTTGGCTTTGGTGATTTTGTCTTTAAAACACCGGACGGCAATGAAGTGGGACGCGCTTCAAATCTTACTGAATTGGAACAAATGTTAAAAACTGTACCAGATGAAAGTATATTGTATCATGCCTCACGGAATCACTTTTCAAATTGGCTTAAGGCAAGAACAGAATTTTGGCTTGCTCATCAACTTCGACCTAAAAAAGTCAGCGATTTTGAATCAACAGCAGCATTGCGTCAACTATTGATTGATTATTTGAGAGATTTTAGAAAAGCAAGACAAATAGGTGTAATCTCAGATTTTAACAAAGATACTTTTGATCCAACAACAACATTTGCACGTATTGGCGGTGGTTCTCTTGGTGGTAAAGCTCGCGGTTTGGGCTTTGTAAATAATTTACTTAGCAATTTTGACTTGAGATATAAATTCAAAGATGTGAAAATTTTTGTCCCTTCTGGAGTGGTTATCGGCACAGAAATATTTGATCAATTTTTAGATGATAATAACTTACGCGAATATGCATTGCGTTCAAAATATGATAGCGAATTAATTGACAAATTTATTAATGCAAAAAAATTTCCTGAATCGGTTATAGAAAATCTTACCTGCTTCTTAGAAATAGTTAAAGAACCAATAGCTGTAAGGTCATCGAGTTTACTGGAAGACTCACAAGGGCAGCCATTCGCCGGCGTCTATGATACTTATATGCTTCCTAATAACCATCATGAATTAAAAGTTAGATTGAAACAACTGCTTAATACAATAAAAAGAATTTATGCCTCAGTATATTTTCAAAAATCTAAAGACTATATAAGAGTAACTTCATACCGTTTAGAAGAAGAAAAAATGGCTATCATCATACAAAAAGTAATTGGTTCTGAACACAATGGGAAATTTTATCCTGAGTTTTCTGGAGTCGCAAAATCGTATAATTTTTACCCAACACCGCCATTAAAATCATCAGATGGAATTGTTTCTGTTGCACTTGGTTTAGGTAAAACAATAGTCGAAGGTGGAAACACAGTAAGATTTTGCCCAAAGTACCCACGCCATATTTTACAATATTCAGCTATTGGAGATATTTTGAATTACACACCAAAAGAATTTTATGCTATTGATATGAGCCAAAATGACTTAGACGAATACTACTCTGATGACTTAGTTACAAAAAAATTTGATTTGATGGAAGCTTACGAAGATGGTACTCTAAACATTGTTGGTTCTACCTATTCGAAAGATAATCACGTTATATACGATGGCGTTGCAAGAGCTGGTACAAAACTTTTCACAATGGCTCCTTTATTAAAATATAATATATTTCCACTACCACAAATTTTGGATATTCTTCTAGAACTTGGAACTTGGGGTACTGGTTCGCCCGTAGAAATTGAATTTGCTGTTAACTTAACAGTACCCGAAGGAAAACCAAAAGAATTTGGCCTGCTTCAGATGAGGCCACTTGTTATTAGCCACGAAATCGAAGAGCTTGAACTAGATAGTTATTCTTCGAAACAATTGTTATGTAAAAGCAATCAAGTACTTGGTCATGGAATTATAGATGATATTTATGATATTGTTTTTGTAGATAAAGACCTATTCGAAAGAAAAAATTCTAACGAAGTAGCACACGAAATTTCACAGTTTAATTCTAAGCTAATAAATGAAAATAAACCTTACTTGTTGATAGGACTGGGGCGATGGGGAACAATGGACCCTTGGCTTGGTATTCCAGTTACTTGGGAACAAATAAATGGAGCAAAAGCAATTATTGAATCGAACTTTACCGATTTTAATGTAACCCCTTCTCAAGGTTCTCACTTTTTTCAAAATTTAACATCTTTCAAAATTGGTTATTTTACTGTAGATGGCTTTAGTGAAGATGGATTCATTGATTGGAATTGGCTTAAACAACAACCTGTCTTAGAAAATAAAAAATACACTAAGCATGTTAGATTAAAAAAAGCATTGACTATTAAAATTAATGGTCACGAGAACAAGGGAATAATTGTTAAACCGTAATTATTTTTTAGACTTGTTAAATTATTCCCTAATCCATTTGATTTTACTGTTGTTGGGGGCTGTCTCAAAAGTAAAATTTTTTAATAATAGCCCACATATAAACACAGATTTAACGGATGCTTCTGAACTTCAGCACAAGTTTTCAAGGACCTGCTTTCAGCAGACAAGTTTTTTATTTGAACCATTACTTTTGAGACATCCTCTACTAACAAATTTTTTATGGTTAATTCACTAATTTTGTTATGTTATTATTTATAAAATTGACCGAGGTAACAAATGCCATTAAAAGAAATTAAGCCAGCCAAAAGAACAGAAAATATTACTTATGCTGTGAGAGATATTGTAGTTGTTGCAAATGAGGTTGCAAGAACTGGTAAACAAATGTTGTACTTAAACATAGGTGATCCAAACTTATTTGATTGGGAGCCACCTAAACATTTAATTGAAGAGACATACAAAGCAATGAAGAAAAACTATAATGGCTATGCACCATCGTCGGGTATTAAACAAGCAATAGAAGCAATTGAAAAAGAGGCTGAGAAAAAAGGTATAAAAAATGTACAAGATATTTTTGTTACTACTGGTGCAAGCGAAGCAATTGATATTTGTTTAACAGCTCTCGTTAACGAAGGTGAAAATGTTTTAACACCTACTCCTGGTTACCCGCTTTATACTGCTATTCAAAGTAAATTGCAAACTATGGAAAATCCATATTATTTGGATGAAAACAACGGTTGGCAACCAAATATAGACGATATTAAAAATAAGATTAACGAAAAAACTCGTGCTATAATTTTAATTAATCCTAATAATCCAACAGGAGCAAATTCTTCCCCTGGAACACTAAAACAAATTATTGAATTAGCTCTTGAACATAACCTTGTAATTTTTTCAGATGAGATTTACGATAAACTTTTAATGGATGGTAAAAAGCATACTTCAATTGCTTCTCTTAATTCTGATGTGCCTGTAATTACGTTTGGGGGCTTGTCAAAAAATTATATGGTGCCGGGATTTAGGATAGGTTGGGGGATAGTAAGTGGTGATAAAACTATTTTAAAAAATTATATTGAAGCTATTAACAAACTTTTAAGAGCACGTTTATCTGCGAATCATCCTGAACAATATGCAATAGCACCCGCTTTGTTAGGCGACCAATCACACTTGGAAATAGCAATGAAAAAATTAACAAGCAGAAGAAATCTTACTGTTGAAATGATGAACGCTGTACCAGGTATTTCATGCGTAGAGCCAGAAGGTGCTTTTTATGCTTTTCCAAGTTTGCATAATGTAAATAACGATGCTCATTGGGCAACTGAATTGATAAAAGAAAAAGGAGTGGTGATTGTTCCAGGCAGCGGCTTTGGTCAAGTACCGGGTACTAATCATTTCAGAATTGTTTTTCTGCCCCCAGAAGAAATCCTTGAAAAAGCATATAAAGCAATAGCTGAGTTTCATGAAAGATATGTTGAAAAGTTCGTCAATGCTGAAATTAGATAAATGCGTTATTAATTAGAGACTTCAGAAAGTTATTTATACGTTTATGGTCATTCCCACGTGGAAATCCACCACTTCGTGGAAAGTGGGAATCTAAAGCAAAATCTATAGATTCCCGTTTACACGGGAATGACAGTATGAATATTTCAGAAGTCTCTAATTAAATATACTTTTATATTTTTAGGTGTCGAGCAGAGCTAGTAGACTTAAATTATTTTAGAGATTCTGTCGTACCAAGCGAGGTTGAAGTGATACGGTTGTTTACTCATCCTTCAACAAGCATCATGTAAAGATTTCACAAAATTGACAACCTCTTTAATATCTTCGGTTTCCCTTAATTTTTTTATTACAGCGCTGCCAACAATTACTCCATCACAATAAGGCGAAAACTTTTTTATATCATCTGGTTTAGAAATTCCAAAACCAATCAACATTTTATTTTTTGAAACAAGAGAGTATGTTCGTTTAAGATTTGTGATTACATTTTCATCGAAGTTGTTCCTTGTCCCTGTAGTGCCCGTAACACTTACGCAGTAAACGAACCCTTCGCTTTTCTGGTCAATTTCTTGAATTCTTTTATCTGAAGAAGTAGGGGTTGTCAAGAGTATTTTTTCGAAATTTTTAAATTCGTTGTCATAAAAGGATTCATATTCTTCTAGGGGAACATCGGGAACTATTAATCCACTCACACCACTATGTAAAGCGTTGTTGCAAAAATTTTTTATTCCAAATTTAAGAATTGGATTTGCATAGCCCATAAGTATTAGAGGTTTTTCTGTTTTTGATTTAATCTTTTCACAGTAATTAAAAACATCTTTTAATGAAACGCCATTTTTTAGTGACATTTGGGATGAAAATTGAATTGTTGGTCCATCTGCTAATGGGTCCGAAAACGGAATTCCAATCTCAAGCATATCTGCGCCATTTTCAACTATAGACAATGCAATATCAACAAAATTCTCTTTAGAAGGGAATCCTGCTGTCAAAAAAATTGATAATGCTTTTTTGTTTGATTGATTTATTTTTTGAATGAATTCGGAAATTTTTGTCATAAAATTTTATCACCAATTTGATTAATAATCGTGTTTAAATCTTTATCGCCCCTTCCACTGATGTTTACAACAACAATTTCATCTTTACTGGTCTCTGGCATTAATTTATTCAAATAAGCAACGGCGTGAGCAGTTTCAAGTGCAGGTAGAATACCTTCAAGTTTGGAAAGCAAAATTGTTGCTTCAAGTGCTTCATCATCTGTTACTGAAAAATATTTTACGCGTTTAATGTCTTTTAGTAAACTATGTTCGGGACCTACACCTGGATAATCTAAACCAGCAGAAATTGAATGAACTTCTGAAACCTGTCCGTTTTCATCTTGAAGTAAATAAGTCTTCATACCTTGGAAAATTCCAGGTTCGCCCAAAGTTAAAGTAGCGCAGTGTTTACCTGAATCTAGCCCGTAACCTGCCGCCTCAACACCAATTAGATTTACATTTTTGTCGTTGACAAATGGATAAAAAATTCCCATAGCATTTGAACCGCCGCCAACACAAGCCAGAATATAATTGGGAAGTTTCCTTTCATAATTTAATATCTGTTCTTTTGTTTCAATTCCAATTATAGATTGGAAATCACGTACAATCATTGGATAAGGATGAGGACCAACGACAGAGCCAATAATGTAATGTGTATTTGCAACATTTGTAACCCAATCGCGGATTGCTTCGTTTGTGGCATCTTTTAATGTTCTACTGCCTGAAGTAACAGGTACAACTTCAGCGCTGAGCATTTTCATCCTGAATACGTTTAATTTTTGTCGTTCAATATCAACTTCGCCCATGTAAACGACACATTTCAAACCAAATTTAGCGCAAACAGTTGCAGTTGCAACTCCATGTTGACCTGCACCAGTTTCGGCAATAATTCTAGTTTTACCTAATTTTTTTGCAAGTAAAATTTGTCCAAGTGCATTATTTAATTTGTGTGCGCCGGTGTGACAAAGGTCTTCGCGTTTCAAATAAATTTTTGCCTTGCCAAAATATTCTGTAAGTCGTTTTGCAAAAGTTAAAGGTGTAGGTCTGCCATTATATTCCTTTTGAAGTGAACTAAGTTCATTTTGAAATTCATTATTATTTTTTAGTTCGAGGTAAGTTTTTTCTAAGTCATCGAGTGCAGATATTAAAGTTTCTGGTACAAATTTGCCACCGTAAATTCCAAATTTGCCATTAATATCCGGGAAATTATAAACTGACTGCGTGTTCATACAATTTTAACTCCTTATTAACTATTGGTGCGAGTTCATTTAATTTGCTTAAAAGCTCTTTAAATTTTTTGGGTGTCAAAGACTGATAACCGTCTGATAAAGCATTTTCTGGGTCATGGTGAACTTCAATCATCAATCCATCTGCACCGCAAGCAACGGCTGCCATTGCCATCTGTGGAACTTTATCCCAAATTCCAACACCATGTGAAGGATCAACAATTATTGGCAAATGTGACCATTGTTTTATTACAGGCACGGCGTTTAAGTCTAAAGTATTTCTTGTTGCAGTTTCAAAAGTACGTATGCCTCTTTCACAAAGTATAATATTAAAATTATTTTGAGCAGCAATATATTCTGCGCTTAACAACAAATCTTCTACTGCGGCTGCCATACCGCGTTTAAGCAAAACAGGTTTTTGCAGCGAGCCAATTTCTTCAATGAGAGAGTAGTTTTGCATGTTTCTAGCACCTATCTGAATTATATCTGCAACTTCAGCTACGCTTTGGAGGGATTGAGAATTCAATACTTCAGTTACAATTTTAAGCCCTAATTTCGATTTTACCTCGGCTAAAATTTCCAATCCTTTTTCCTTTAACCCTTGGAAAGTGTATGGACTTGAACGAGGTTTGTATGCCCCAGCTCGAAAAAGAATTATTCCCATTTCTTTCAATTGCTCGGCTATTTCAAAAGTTTGCTCGCGTGTTTCAACTGAACAAGGTCCCGCAATTATACAAAGTTCTTTTCCCCCGATTGTATGTTTATCAAATTCAATTATTGTGTTTTCATTTTTCATTTGACGGCTAACAAGTTTAAACTTTTTTGTTACACGAACAACTTCCTGAACTGATGGCATCATTTGGAAATCTTCTTCTTTTAGCAGATGGGTAGGACCAGTAATTCCAATTGCAAGTTTTGAACTGCCTGGTATTTCATGAGGTGTGCAGTTCAGCTCAATAATTTTTTGTTTTACCTTGTCAATATCTTTGCGAGGTGAATCTAATCCCATAATTATTAGCATGTTTGTCTCCTTAGTTGATTAAATTTTGCTAAGAATTCTTTTACCTTTTTATGGTCTTTTTTCCCGGGTGTTATTTCAAGTGAGGAGGAAATATCAATTGCTAATGGTTTTATTTCGTTAAAAATTCTTTCAAGCTTGTCTATTGTTATTCCTCCAGAAAGGATGATGCTATGTTTGTATTCATCCGGTATAAGATTCCAATTAAAATGTTTGCCTGTACCACCAAATTGATTTTTTGAATATGTATCCAGCAAAGGAATAATTTTTTTATATTGTTTGATGCCACTCCAATCAAAACTTTCGCTTATTCGGAATGATTTAAAAACAGGTAAAGTTATTTTTTCTGTGAACTCGGGGGATTCATCACCATGAAGTTGGATTACATCCAGACCTATTTTTTTTGCCGCGTCATTTATGGTTTGATATTTGTCGTTTACAAAAACTCCAACTTTATTTACTGTAGGTGGCAATTGCTGCAGGATTTCTTTTGCATAATCAAAGCTGATATAACGCTTGCTTTTTTCGTAAAAGATAAATCCCAGCATATCAGCACCATTTTCAATGCATACCAAAGCATCCTCGAGGTTAGTAATTCCACAGATTTTAACTTTCATTTTTTACACCAATCAATAAATTGTTTTAAGGATTCGTCAATATTTTCTGATTTCATAAAATACTCACCAACTAATAATGCATTCACCCGTGTATTTTTTAAAAAGTTTACATCATCTTTTGAATTAATTCCACTTTCTGAAATTATTAAACATTTGTTTGGAATTTTTTTAACAATCTCACTTGTTGTGGTTAAACTAACTTGAAATGTTCTTAGGTCTCTATTGTTGATTCCAATAATTTTGTTTTTGTCAAAATCAATTTTTTTTAGCTGGTCTTCAGAATGAATTTCGAGAAGTGCTTCAAGGTCGTTTTCATATGCAGTATTGGTTAGTTCATCTATTTGTGCTTTTGATAATGCCTCTGCAATTAGTAAAATTGCATCAGCTCCATTTGCTTTAGCTTCTAAGATTTGGAACTCATCTATAATGAAATCTTTGCGGAGAAGTGGAACGGTTTTTATTTCAGCAATACTTTTTAAAAAGGAGATATTTCCAAAAAAATATCTTTGGTCAGTTAATATTGAAATTGCATCGACTCCATTTGACATATATTTACGTGCGATTTCTAAATAGTCAAAATTTTCTTTAAGAATTCCCTTTGAAGGGCTGGCTTTTTTAATCTCCGCAATCAAGTTAATTTTTCCATTTTTGCTAAGTGCAGATTTAAAATCAAGACTTTTTTTATTGAACAATTCGAAATTCGTAAAGCTGCTGCGTGAAAATTTACGATGAAGTTCTGAAACTTCAATTTTTTTTGTCTCTAGTATTTTCTCGAGTATGTTCATTTATACTTTTCTCCAAATTCTTTAAGCTCGTAAAGCTTTTTCAATGTTTTACCAGACAAAATTGATTCTTCTGCTAATTGAATGCAGTCGCTCAAGCTATCACTAACTCCGGCTACTTTTAATGCGAGAGCAGAATTTGCAACAACAACATAGTATGCAGGGGTTTTCTCTTTCTCGGCAAAAATTTTATGCATAATTTCTGCGTTTTGTTTAGCTGTGCCACCTAGTATATCTTTAATTTCAAGTTTAGGGAAACCAAACGATTCATGTGTTAATTCATAAATATGCATTGAATTTCTTCCTGTAGTTTCAATTACATTGGTAGGATGAGTTAAGCTAACTTCATCAAAGGAGTTATTGGTACATACAAAGCAGACTTTTTCCATATCGAGGTATTTAATAGCTTCTGACATAAGTTTAGCAGTTTCGTAGTTAAATGTACCGATTAATTGTTTGTGAGTACCTGCAGGGTTAGTTAAAGGTCCAAGAATATTAAATATAGAACGGAACTCAAGTTCTTTTCGTATTGGTGCTACATGTTTCATTGCAGGATGATAGAGAGGAGCAAAAAGGAAAGCAATGCCAATTTCGTTAAGAGCTTTTTCAGAGAGTTCTGGTGAAAGTTGAACGTCAACGCCAAGTTCATGTAAAACATCTGAACTTCCGCTTTTGCTTGAGATTGACTTATTGCCATGTTTGGCAACTTTTACTCCTGCTCCAGAAACAACGAAAGCAACCGCTGTAGAGATATTAAAAGAGCCGGAACCATCACCGCCTGTTCCACAAACGTCAATAACATTTTCGTCTTCGCATTTAATCTTTATTACTTTTTCTCGCATTGCTTTTACGAAACCGGCAACTTCTTCTGGAGTTTCTTTTTTCATTTTAAGTGCGGTTAAAAGAGAGGCAATTTTTGAATTATTTTCATTGCCGCTCATAATTGAGTACATAACTTTGTATGCCTCGTCAAATGTGAGGTTTTTTCCCTCAATTACTTTTTCTAAATATTCTTTCATAATGCTAACCAGTTTTTTATTAAATTTTCCCCTTCGGGTGTTAAAATTGATTCAGGATGAAATTGAATTCCCTCTATTGGATATGTTTTATGACGGACTCCCATTATCACTCCATCTTCTGATTCTGAAGTAACAATTAGTTCATCTGGCAGAGTTTCTCTATCAATTACTAATGAATGATATCTTCCGGCTTGAAAATTTTGAGGAAGGTTTTTGTAAATAGTTTTACCGTCATGTTTAATTAAAGAAGTTTTACCGTGCATTAAAGATGGTGCATTTATAATTTTGCCTCCGAATGAGATACCAATTCCTTGATGTCCAAGACAAACACCAAGTACGGGAATAGTTTTTCCGCAAATTTTAATTACATCGATAGATACTTTCGAATCCTCCGGACGGCCGGGTCCTGGCGATATTACAATTTTATCTGGCTTAATCGAATCGATTTCATCAACTGATATTTTATCATTTCTTTTTACTATGATAGTACTCGCAAGTTTGCCAATAAGTTGTACAAGGTTAAATGTAAACGAATCGTAATTATCAATTACTATTATTTTCATCAATTACCTCAGCGTATTTAAGTGCGTTTAATAAAGCTGCAGATTTATTTTTTATTTCTTTAAGTTCAAGTTCAGGTCTGCTATCGGCGACAATGCCGGCGCCTGCCTGCCAATAAATTTTTTTGCCAAAAGCAAATAAAGTTCTGATTGCAATGCACATATCTAAGTTGCCCTTAAAATCGATATAGCCAACAGCTCCAGCATAAACAGAGCGTTGCAAATTCTCGTAGTCATTCAGCAATTGAACTGCTCTTATTTTGGGCGCGCCGGAAACAGTTCCAGCTGGAAAACTTGCTTTTAATGCATCGATACAATTTTTGTCATCTTCAAGTTCACCTTCTACGCGCGAAACGATGTGCATAACGTGAGAAAATTTGTGAATGCTCATTTTTTCTGTTACTTGAACAGTTCCATATTTACATACTCTCCCTAAATCATTTCTTGCGAGGTCAACAAGCATTATATGTTCTGCTAATTCTTTTGGGTCGTTAATTAATTCTTTTTCAATTTCTTGGTCTTCACGTTGATTTTTCCCTCTCCTTCTTGTCCCTGCAATCGGCAAAATAGTTGCTTTCTTATTTTTCACTTTTAATAAATCTTCTGGAGATGTACCGATTACTGTTAATTTGTCTTGTGGCTTAATTGTTTCTAATTCCATAAAGTACATATACGGAGAGGGGTTAATAATCCTTAGTGCGCGATAAACGTTAATTAAATCACCAACAAATTCAGCTGAAAATCTTTTTGAAAAAACAATTTGAAAGACATCGCCTTCTAATATTTTTTGCTTGCAGTTTTCAACTGTTTCGTAGAAATCTTCCGGCTTTCCGTTACTATCGATTTCTTTTGAAAGCTTGAACTGAAGTTTATTATCAAAGGGAGAGTAGAGCTGTCTTTTTAGTTCATTTATTTCAATTAATGCTTTATTATAAGATTCTTCTAAATCTACGTTTTTGTCAATAGTAACGTTTTTAATGAGAATGATTTGATGCTTGTAATGGTCGAATGCAATTAGAGTATCATAAATTCCGAAAATCGAGTCTGGTAAGTTAATTTGCTTTTTACCAGTAAATTTTATTGTATCTTCAATTAAAGCAACATTTTCATAACCAAGATAACCAACTATACCTCCTGTAAAATCTGGTAGCTCGTCAATTTTGGGGTCGTTTATTTTTTCAATTTCTTCAGAAAGATAATCGAAAATATTTTTTTTTATTGAAGTAGTTGAATCACTTATAATAGTGAGGTTATCTCCACGATTCATTATAATTTTAGAGGGATTTTTACTAATAAATGAATAACGTGCAAGTCTTCCGATGCCTTCAACAGATTCAAGTAAAAAACTGTACTTACCCTTTTGACGAATTTTTAGATATGCAAGAACTGGCGTTAGAAGGTCAGCCGTTATTTTTTCGTAAACGGGAATTTTATTATATAATTTTGCTAACTCTTTGAATTCTTCGAAACTCATATTTTTAACCAATATTAATGACAATAAACAGTTTTTAAAAACAAAAAACCCTTCCCGGTGAATCCGAGAAGGGTTTTAAAGACTTAATAAAACAAATTATTTTAATTCACCGGGAACTTGTATTTATCCATGCACCACCACCAAGCCCAAGTGTTAAGTGAATTAAAATAATATGTTTCATTTTTTATTTTCATCGCATGCAAAGATAAATTTCAGCTTTATTTATGTCAAGTATTTTTTTATTTCTTTTTCGATTAATGTTAAGAAAGTTTGAAAAATCATAATCTTCATAGGCGTGGAACACTGATTACACACGTCTGCCTCACAATGTACTTGTAATCAGACATGATTTCCCAAAATTTTTATCCGTGTAAATCTGCGTTGTCCGTGTAGTCTGTGTGCTATTAAGATACTACTTTTCTTTACTCCACAAGATAAATTAAAAGTTACGGTATTCGTCCTTTTATTAGACATTAACTTTATCTATATTTGCTAAGAATTTTTCTCGAAGAACAACAAATTTCTAACACTAAAGCCTGTAAATTGGAAAAAGTCAAAATCACACAAATTCCTAATGGCATTACAATCGTAACCGAGAAATTAACCCATGTTAAATCGTTTTCGCTTGGATTTTGGTTTAATGTGGGTTCAAGGAATGAAACAAGTGAAAATAACGGAATCAGCCATTTTATAGAGCACATGCTTTTTAAAGGTACGAAGCATCGCTCTGCCAAAAAAATTGCCGAAGAGATTGAATCGCTGGGTGGTTACTTGAACGCGTTTACATCAAAAGAGCATACCTGTTTTTACGGAAGAGGGATGAGTCAACATATCGAAAAAACTTTTGAAGTTATTGCTGATATGATTCAATATCCACTTTTTAGACCGTCGGATATTTCTAAAGAATCTTCAGTCGTTATCGATGAACTTTATGACATTGAAGATAATCCCGAAGAATTAATTTTTGACAAATTTGAAAGCAATATTTTTAGTGGCAGTTCATTAGGCTTGCCAATTATAGGTACGGAAAAAAATCTTAAAAAATTCAGACAATCCGATCTCTTCAAATACAAGGATGAAAATTATAGATTAAATAATCTTTTCATTGTTGCAAGTGGATTTGTTAATCATGAAGATATTGTTCAGTATACGAAAAAATACTTTAAGAACTCTAAAAAAGAAAAAGCAAAAAAGTCAGCGGAGCAGTTCATAAACAATAGTTTTAATATTAGTAATGATTTATATATTTACAAAGAAACTCAGCAATCACACATTATTATTGGCGGTACAACTTACGGGTATAACGATAAAAGAAGAATTGGTGTAAGCGTTCTTTCCCATATTTTAGGCGAAGGTAGCAGTTCAAGGTTGTTTCAATTAGTGCGCGAAAAAAATGGTATAGCATATCAAATAAATACCTTTTTAAATTCTTTTTATGATATATCAACATTTGGGGTTTACTTTTCTACTAACGATAAATATGTAGAAAAGGCAATGAACTTAGTTTATTCCGAATTTAAAAAATTAATGACAAAAATAGTATCTGAATGGGAATTAACAAAAGCAAAGGAATATTTAATAGGAAATATTTTAATGAGCTTAGAAAGTACAACAAATAGAATGATTCGTGTTGGTCAATCGATGATTTATTTTAATAGAGTAAAACCAATCAATGAAATTATTAAGCAAATAGAAAAAGTAACTAAAGAAGATATACTTGAATTATCTAATCAATTATTTGAAGAAGACAAGCTAAAAAGAGTAATTTTGAGTTCGAAAAATTTATTACTTCAAAAAGTTGCATAATATAAAAAGGAAAGAAAATGCCTAAAATTATAATTGACGGGAAAGAAGTTGAATTTAAACAAGGTCAAACAATAATTGAAGCAGCAAGAGAAAATGGTATTTCAATTCCGCATTTTTGCTGGCATCCAAAACTTTCAATTTCCGGTAATTGTCGTGTTTGTTTAGTTGAAGTTGAGAAAATGCCTAAACTTGTAATTGCCTGCTCAACTTACGCTGCGGATGGTATGATAGTTCACACACAATCTGAAAAGACACTTTCGGCAAGAAACGCTGTTATGGAATTTTTATTAATTAACCATCCATTAGATTGTCCAATTTGCGATGAAGCAGGTGAATGTAAGTTACAAGATTATGCTTATAAGCATGGGAAAGGAGAAAGCCGTTTCGAAGAAATTAAAATGAGAAAAGAAAAACGAGTTTCTCTTGGCCCACATATTATGTTTGATGCCGAACGCTGTATTTTGTGTTCAAGGTGTATAAGATTTTCAAATGAAATTGCAAAACAAAATCAACTTACTTTTGTTAATCGAGGTGATAGGGTAACTATTACTACTTTTGAAGAAGAAGGCTTCAATAACCCCTACACATTAAATACTACTGATATTTGTCCTGTTGGCGCACTTACGAACAAAGATTTTAGGTTCAAAGCAAGAGTTTGGGAAATGTCCAACACTAAATCCATTTGCATTGGTTGTGCGAGAGGCTGTAACATTGAAATTTGGGTTCGCAACAATCAAATTCTTAGATTAACACCGCGCCACAACGAGACTGTTAATAGTTATTGGATGTGTGATAACGGCAGACTAAGTACATTTAAGTTTGTTAATTCAAGTGACAGAGTTGATGGAACATTTATTCGCAAAGAAGGCAAATTAATTAAAGTTGATTGGAGTACTGCAGTTAAAGAAGCTGCAAAAAGACTAAAGGAATTCAAAAGCAAAGAAATAGCATTCATCGGGTCTGCTTTTGCTACTGTAGAGGATAATTACGTATTAGTTAAAATTGCAAGACAGTTAGGTGCAGTGATTATCTACTTTTTGAAACATACATTGCCTGGTGACCAAGACGATATATTAATTAGAGAAGACAAAACACCCAATTCATTAGGCGCAGAACTTGTCGGAGTTAAACCTGCTGATAATGGCTTAATTATTAATGAAATTCTTGATGCTGTTGAGAATAAAAAAATAAAAGCATTAATTGTAATGGAAGATGATTTAACATCAATATCAGAAAAAGTGGAAGAATCTCTTGCTAAATTAGATTTGTTAATTGTGCTTTCAACTAATTTTAATAAAACTGCTGAAATGTCAGATGTTCTTTTCCCTGCATCTACATACGCTGAAAAACATGGAACTTTTGTAAACTTTCTAGGAAGAATTCAAAGAATTAGACCTGCAGTTGCCACTGTAGAATTGGATAGAGCTTTAGATGGTATGGCAATGAGCAGATGGGATAAATTTGGTACTAATTTCGATAGATGGATGCAAGGTCATAAATATGATGCTAAACCAAGTTGGAAAATTTTAACTGCAATTGGAAATGAACTGGGAATGAAATTTAAATATCAAATGTCAGAAGAAGTTTTTGAGGATATAGCGAAAGCAATTGATGTTTTTAAAGGTCTAGACTATGACCTAATTGGAGATTTAGGAAAAGAACTAAAAGTTAACATAAAAGAAACAACATTAGTATAAGGGAGAAATTTTTCTGATGAACATTGCAGAAATTGTAATTATCAGCCTAATTAAAATAATACTAGTCGTTGTAATGATTCTTGGTTCAGTTGTTTTTCTAGTTTATTTTGAACGAAAAATTAGTGCATGGATACAGTACCGCCGAGGACCAAATAGAGTAGGGTGGAAAGGTATTTTGCAAACAACTGCCGATGTAATGAAATTATTATTGAAGGAAGATATTGTTCCTGCAGCATCTAACAAGACACTGCATACTTTAGCGCCGATTATAGCTTTATTTGTCGCATTTTCTACTTATGCTGTAATTCCGTTCGGGCCGGATGTTACAATATTTGGTTATCATATTAAATTAATGGTTGCAGATGTAAACATCGGCGTATTATATGTTCTTGCCTTAACTTCACTTGGCGTTTACGGTATTACGTTTGCCGGCTGGTCATCAGGCAGTAAATACTCATTATTAGGTGGTATCCGTTCTTCAGCTCAAATGATTTCCTATGAGGTTTCGATGGGATTTTCCATTGCTGGAGTTTTACTTTTAGCGCAATCATTAAGCCCTCAAGAAATAGTTTTAGCCCAAAGCGGTTGGAAGTGGAATGCAATTCTTCAACCAATCGGGTTTATAACTTTTCTGGTGTCGGCTTTTGCTGAAACGAATAGATTGCCGTTTGACCTGCCAGAAGCTGAACCAGAACTTGTAGGCGGCTATCATACTGAATATAGCAGTATGAAATTTGCTGGATTCTTTTTAGCAGAATACGCCAATATGATAATTGCCAGTGCTATGATAGTTACACTTTATTTTGGTGGATGGCAAATTCCTTATATCGATAAACTTGGTCTTAGTGTTACTTTGACCACTTTATTACAAGTAGGGGCATTTTTTCTAAAGGTTATTTTCTTCTTATTTTTCTTTATGTGGGTTAGATGGAGTATACCGAGGTTTAGATATGACCAACTGATGAGCCTCGGCTGGAAGGTAATGTTCCCCCTCTCAGTGCTAAATATTATTTGGGTTGCATGTTTAATTATGTTTTTTAATTTATAAAAGAAAGTTGCAGGGTAGTTAAATGGAGTTAAAGAAAAGAGAAAAAGATTTAACAGTCTGGCAGAAGTTATATATTCCTGAAATTGTTAAGGGGCTGGCTTTAACTTTTAAGACCATGTTAAGACCAAAGGTTACAATGGAATACCCCGAAGTTAAGTTTGAGCCGCCTTCATCTTATCGTGGCAGACCGGTTTTAGTCCAAGAAAAAAACGGTGTTGAAAGATGTGTTGCATGTGGATTGTGTTCGCGTGTCTGCCCAGCGCTTGCTATTGAAGTGCAAGCTGCTGAAACCGAATTAGAAAAAGAAAGGTATCCTCAAAAATTCGAAATAAATATGATTCGTTGTATTTTCTGTGGCTTTTGCGAAGAAGTATGCCCTGAAGAAGCAATTGTAATGAGCAAAGACTATGAACTTGTTTTTACAAACCGAGAAGAAGCAATTTTTGGTAAGGATAAACTTCTTGTACCTGTAGAGCAACTTAAAGATAGAATTGAATTTCTTAGGAAATTTAAATAACTCAATGAGTAAACAGAATTCGATGATGCAAAGGCTACTGTTAAAAGCTTTTTTGTCACTTTTACTTTTTGCAAATCTGTTATTTGCTCAAAATTATCCTTTTTATTTCTCAGTCGATTGCCCTAAGTTTATCCCCGAAAACAAAAATTTTGACATTTCAATAACATCTCGATTTTATAATAAATTTGCTGATGTTAACTTTTTCTTGTTTACTGAAAGTAACATAGTAATTGAAGAGGCAACTTTAAAGGCGGTAGACTTCGAAAAGAAGATAAAAGCTAAAGAAAGTGGATTGAATAAAGATGGCTGGAAAGCATATAAAATAAAATTACCGTTGGATGACCCCCAGTTTAAAGTCCTTAATCCATTCCAAGTAGAAGTAACTCTAAATCCAAATTACAATTCTGAAGGTAACATTAATTTTGCGGTTGAAACTAAAACTTTAAAAAATAATGCTAAACCTGTTAGTGCCTATTATGGCAATCTTTCTCTCGTTAAGTTTGAGACTTACACACCGCAATTGGTATCCGGCCGCTCACTCCTTCTTAAAGAAAATTCTAAGTTCTCTTTTAAGATTAATGATAAGAACACTATAAAAAACATATTGACTGAGTTTTGGGTAAAATTTAGTTCACCAGTCCAAGATTTTATTACTATTGAAAACTCTGCTGAAGGTGATACTTTACTTTCCTTAAGTAATAATAAATTTTACATTGCTTCTGTAAAAGATTTACCAGATCTCAAAATTTTTAATCAAGCTTTTTTGGGTAGAAATACATGGTCCCATGTAACAATTCGTTTAACACCTATGAGCAAAACTGCTGAAATATGGATTAATGACATATTAGTTTTTTCATACTCGATTAAGAAAGAATTTTCAGTTAATGATTTAATTTTTACTTTTAGCGGCTCTTTAAATAGTAGCCCTTACCAAATCGACCTGTTGAAAGTATGGGATTTTAATAATTCAGTTTATCGTTCTTTTGACAACAAAAATTACTTGAGTTATTATGCTGATAGTTCTCGAATTCTGTTTTCGATGAATTTTGATAACTATAGTCAAATAAACTCAAGTTCACCTTTAGTAGATGTTTCAAATGTAATGTTGTTAAGTTCCGATGCCCCAATTTTTTCACGTGTGCCTGTACTTAATTTAACTTCTTTTGATAATTATAATTTGATTCAATGGCACGCTCAAGATGTTAAAAACGTTGGAACTTATGTGATTGAAAAGGCAACTAAGGGGAATCAATTTGATGAGGTCTACAGCATTGATGCAGATGAGGACCAATCAAAAATATACAGCTATACTGACTTTAAGAATTATGGTGATGATGTAGTAAGCTATCGATTGAAACAGTTAAATAAAGATGGAACTGTAAGCTATTCTTCGGTGGTAAAAATTGGACAAGGTGAGAAAAAACCATTTATAATTGACCAAAATTATCCTAATCCTTTTAATCCCGTAACTACTATTATTATAGATATAATTGAGCCTACCGATATAAAAATAACTGTCTACGATTTAGTTGGTAAAGAAATTGAAGAGCTGTACTCTGGTTACCTTCAATCAGGTAAATACAACTTCACATTTGATGGAAGCAAGCTGCCATCTGGCATTTACTTTTATGAAGTTAAAACACCAAGATTTAGCGAAGTAAGGAAAATGATTTTGGCAAAGTAATTTATTTTTGTTAAATTCATTTTGTTAAAATTCCAATCAGCAAATTTATTTATTAATGTTTTCAAAGATTCTTTCAAGTGCCACATTCGGAATTGATGCTTACCTTGTAGAGGTAGAGACACATTCAGAAAAACAATTACCATCAATAACAATAGTTGGTTTACCCGATAGCGCTGTAAAAGAAAGTAAAGAAAGAGTAATAGCTGCAATAAAAAATTCCGGAATTGAATTCCCTTTAAGGAAATTAACTATCAACCTTGCACCTGCAGATATTAAAAAAGAAGGCAGTTCATTTGATCTTCCGATTGCAATTGGAATTTTAGCTGCAAATTCCGTTGTAAATGTTGATTCTCTCGATGATATCGTAATACTTGGTGAACTGTCATTAGATGGTACGTTACGAAAAGTTAAAGGAGCACTTCCAATTGCCGTAGAAGCTCGACAAAAAGGAATTAGAAAAATAATATTGCCAATAGAATCTGTTAAAGAAGCTTCAATTGTAGATGGAATTGAAGTATACGGTTTTGAATCGTTGAATGAAGTAATAGATTTTTTGAACGGAGATAAGACTGCAGAGCCAATTAAAACTGATAAAGATTCGATATTTGCTGAAGTTAATACATACCAGCTTGACTTTTCTGACGTAAAAGGACAGGAAAATGCAAAACGTGCTTTGGAAATTGCAGCAGCAGGTGGACATAATATATTGATGATAGGTCCTCCAGGCTCAGGTAAAACTATGCTTGCAAAACGACTGCCTACAATTCTTCCCCCATTAACATTTGAAGAAGCACTTGAAACTACTAAAATTCATTCGGTTGCTGGAATTTTACCAAAGGATAAAGCCTTAATAACAGAAAGACCTTTTCGCAGTCCACATCATACAGTTTCAGATGCGGCTTTAATTGGTGGCGGAACTTTTCCGCGGCCTGGAGAAGTTTCTTTTGCTCATCATGGTGTTTTGTTCTTAGATGAGCTCCCTGAATTCAAAAAAAATGTCTTGGAAGTAATGAGGCAGCCTTTGGAAGATTATAAAGTAACAATTAGTCGTTCTAAAATGTCACTTGAATTTCCGGCCAACTTTATGCTCGCAGCTGCAATGAACCCTTGTCCATGTGGTTTTTTCACCGACCCAAACAAAGAATGCACTTGTACTACTTCTCAAATTCAAAAGTATATGGCAAAAGTTTCTGGACCGCTGTTGGATAGAATAGATATTCACATAGAAGTACCTGCTGTTAAGTATAATGAACTGTCTTCCGATACAAAGGGCGAAAAATCTGAAGAAATAAGAAAAAGAGTTGTTGCAGCAAGGAAAATCCAATTGGAAAGATTTAAAGGTATTAAAGGTATATATAACAATGCTGATATGGGTACACGCGAGGTTAGACAATATTGTAAATTAGATAATGCAAGTTCTGAACTGCTGAAAATGGCAATGACTAAACTGGGTTTATCAGCAAGAGCTTACGACAGAATATTAAAGGTTAGCAGAACAATAGCTGATTTGGAAAACTCAGATAAAATTTTGACTCACCATATAAGTGAGGCAATCCAATATAGAAGTCTAGATAGAGATATTTGGGGACATTGATACGGGTTCTTGAGTCAATATAGGATTGAATATTTTTGAGATTAACATCAAATACCTTAATCTGAAGAATGATTGGGGCATGAATTTTAATAATTGCATGAATAGTTTAATCCTAAGAATTTTCAAACAAAGGGACAATTACAATACCAAAAGTTCGGGTCGAATCTTTTTGTTACTACCTTTACTAATTGAACACGGATAAACAAGGATTTACAAAGACAAACACCAACTAAAATTTAGCTGTAATCCCATATAAGTACTTTAATAACTTTAAATAATTTTTTCTCCTGAAATATCCGTGTAATCTGTGTTGTTCGTATTCTATCCTTAACAGCTTCCTAATTGAGTACAAGCCTAGTAGAGCCTCGTATTTTGGTAATCTCAGCCGTTAAAGAATATTCACATTTGAGTTATCAGCAAAAATAAGGTGTACCCATTTGAGGTAAGAAAACCATTGTTTGATAACAAGACTAAATTTATTTAAACGTTTTAGCAAACTATTATTGTTTATAGTCTAAATTATAATAAAAAAACAAGCATTTTTTCTATTGACAAATAGAGATAAAGACATTAAGTTAGAATTCAGTTAAACGTTTAACTTAGAAATATGTCTACAACTATAAAAGATGTGGCCAAAAAAGCTGGGGTTTCAATAGCTACTGTATCTTTAGCAATTCAAAACAATAGTAGAATTTCCACTGCTACTAGAAATAAGGTACTGCGAGTAATTAAAGAACTAAATTACCACCCTTCAAGATCTGCCAAAGGTCTAGTAACAAAAACAACAGGCAATATTGGCTTTGTATTAACAGATGACCACTTTCTCAAGACTGAACCTTTTTATACAATGATTTTCTTAGGAACCGAGTTTGTTACAAGAGGAAATAACTACTATGTACTACTAGCCACAATAAAAAGAGAATTTACAGAAGATGATGAACTACCACGGTTTATCTTGGAACAAAGTGTTGATGGTATTATTATAGCAGGTAAAGTACCTGAAATATTTTTACGAAAATTATCCTCTTATAATATACCTTTAGTCTTTGTCGATTTCTTTCCGCCAACGGGCAAACACTCTGTTGTAATGGTTGATAATATAAATGGAGGTTTTATTGCAACCAAACATCTTATTGACTTAGGACATAAAAACATAGCTTTTTTGGGGGCTGACATCACACATCCAAGTATATCTGAACGGTTGACTGGTTATAAGCAAGCCCTTGAAAGCTCTAACATTAAAATTGACCCAAAGCTGATTATTACCGATGAGGATTATCCAGCCAGACAAAATGGTTATAACGCAGCTAAACGTTTACTCGAAATGAGTAAAAGTGTAACAGCAATTTTTGCATGCAATGATGCAATGGCTATTGGCGTTATGCAGTATTGTGCTGATAACCATATAAATATCCCAAATGATATATCTCTAGTCGGCTTCGACGATGTTGAAGCAGATTTAATGCTTAATCCACCTCTGACTACTGTAAGAGTTCCTAAAGTGGAGCTTGGTATTGAAGCAATGAACATGATAATAAGTATGATTTCAGATAAATCAAATCATCATCCCAAAAAAATTTTGGTACCCGTTGAATTAATTATACGCAATTCAACTAAAAGGATTTAGTTTATGAAAGCGGCACTTTTTGTCGAGCCTTTTCATTTGGATGTTGCAGAAAAACAATTACCCCCTTTATATGATGATAACCTTCTTATAAAGATTAATACTTGTGGTATTTGCGGTACCGACTACCATATATTTTCTGGGACTGCTTTAGCAAAGAAAAATACTGTGCTTGGTCATGAGTTTAGCGGAGTAATTATTGATAAAGGGAAAAATTGTGTGAATTTTGAAATAGGTGACAAGGTTGTTATCGACCCTAATATATATTGTGGTAAGTGTAAGTTTTGTAAAGAAGGTAAAGTAAATTTTTGTGTTAACCATAAAGCACTTGGAGTAACTTTAGACGGTGGATTTGCTGAATATGCGGTTATCCCTTCTTCACAAGCTTATATTATTCCAGATAACTTACCTTTATCTGAAGCCTCCTTCGCTGAACCAATATCTTGTTGTATAAGAGGAATTGACAGAGCACAAATTAAAGTCGGAGAAATTGTTTCTATAATAGGTGGTGGTACCATTGGCTTGATTATGCTTCAGCTTGCTAAAATTTCAGGCGCTGCAATTATTATTGTTATAGAGCCAGTTGAACATAAAAGGCAATTGGCTAAAGAACTTGGTGCTGATTTTGTATTCTCCCCTTATGACAATCAGTTGGTCGCTTCTATTAAAGATTTAACTCATGGCGGTCCACATTTAGCAATTGAATGTGTTGGTAAAACTGAAACTGCTGCCCTTGCAATAGAATTGGTAATACGTGGCGGTAATGTGGTTATTTTTGGACAGCCACAATTGAATTCTAAATTAGAATTTAACCTTTATGAAGCCTTTAAAAATGAAATCACAATTAAAACTTCTTTCCTTAATCCTTTTACTTTCTCAAGAGCAGTTGAATTGCTGTCTAATAAAAAAATAGATGTTAGCAAATTCCCAGTAACTGAGGTTGGTTTTGATTCTTTACCTGATATTTTGAAAAACGGTTATAATTCAACTTCATTAAAGTATCAATTTAAAAACTAATAAGTGGAGGGCCTTCTATGAATTTTTATAAGGCAAATTTAATTTCCAGATTCTGGTTCTTTCTTGTATTTTTTTCCGTAACTGCTTTGTTATATGCTCAGTCTAGTATTAATCTAATAGGCAGTTTCGAGCAGGATTTACCATCATATTGGCATAAAGGACATGAAGGGACAGCGAAGTTAACATGGGCA
>JBGORM010000014.1 GCA_041538185.1 Melioribacteraceae bacterium 4301-Me
TTTTAGAACCACCGACCCCTCCGACTTTTCTTAAAAGTCGGAGTGCTCTACCCCTGTGCTACGCGCCCGTTTTATTTATCATCATTTTTAGAACCACCGACCCCTCCGACTTTTCTTAAAAGTCGGAGTGCTCTACCCCTGAGCTACGCGCCCGTTTTATTTACCATCATTTTTAGAACCACCGACCCCTCCGACTTTCCTTAAAAGTCGGAGTGCTCTACCCCTGTGCTACGAACCTTTTTATTTTGATATTCCTTTCAATATATAACCTTTAACAGGCTTCATCAAGGCCGAAACGTCCAGAATTACATATACAAAAAAGAACGCTAGAAAAATTTTAAAATTTAGTGTGTGAATATAAGGCTAAATCAATTAACAAACAAAATCCAACAACGGTTTTTTCATCAAAACATCAGCTATCTTTTAGAGATTTATCTAAAAATAATTTTGAAATAAAAAATAAAACTGACAGCAGTTTGTCATTCTGTCTCTCAAACCCTAAGCAAAACTAATGGTTTTATCTGTATTTTTTCATATATTAAAAATGTATCAAAAAAAATCATATTTCATGAGTAAAGGAAAAATCTTAATAGCAGATGATGATGAAACATTATGTTATCTTCTAAAAGAAGAGTTAGTAAATGAGGGTTATGATGTTGACGTTGTTTATGATGGCAAGGATGCGATGCAATCGCTCAAGAAAAAAAACTATGATGCACTTCTTCTTGATTTAGAAATGAAAGAAATACCCGGGCAAGCAGTTCTAAAATTTGCACAAGAAAATTGTCCTTCCACTCAAGTAATAATACTAACAGCAATTTCTGAAGTAAGAACGGCAATCGATTGTATTAAACAGGGTGCTTATGATTTTATTTCCAAACCTTATGAATTTGGACAATTATGTGTAACTATAGAGCGCGCTATAGAACACAAAAAACTGCTTTTACAAAATAAAATATTGGCTTCTAAATTAAGTTCTTCTTCACCTTCAACTATTATTGGCGAAAGCGAAAGTATTAGAAATGTAATTGCCTTAGCTGAAAAAGCTGCAAAGTCTGATTCAAATATTTTATTAGAAGGAGAAACCGGAACCGGAAAGGAGCTTTTAGCCGAATTTATTCATAAAAATTCCAACCGTGCCGATAAACCTTTCGTTGCTATTAACTGTGCATCATTACCAGATCAATTAATTGAAACAGAATTGTTTGGGTACGAAAAGGGTGCCTTCACAGATGCAAAAACTTCCAAGCAAGGTTTAGTAGAAATTGCCGATGGCGGCACTCTATTTTTAGATGAAATAGGTGAGTTAAGTTTAACATTACAACCAAAACTTTTACGATTTCTTGAGAATGGAGAATTTAGAAGAATAGGCGGGATTACTAACTTATCTTCAAACGTTCGAATAATAGGAGCAACAAACAAAAATTTAATGGAAGAGGCTGAAAAGAAAAATTTCCGAAGGGACCTTCTCTTTCGTTTAAACGTGATTACACTTACCGTTCCGCCCTTAAGAGAAAGAGGTAACGATATCATATTGCTCGCAGAATATTTCCTGCAAAAAAAATCTCCTATAAGATCCCTTAAAAGGCTCTCTCCCGAAGCTAAACTTGATTTGCTTAGATATAACTTTCCGGGTAATGTTAGAGAACTTGAGCACATGATAGAAAGAGCCATAATATTTTCTGAAGGTGATATCATTTTCCCTAAAGACATTAATGTACCCAAAGAATCTTTTAACTTTTCTTATTATGATTCCCAAAACAATAACAGCATTCCCACTCTCGAAGAATTAGAAAAAATTCATATAAAGAAAGTATTAGATTTACACAATTGGAACAGAGAAAACAGCGCCAAAGCTTTAGGTATAAGTCAAAAAACTTTGTACACAAAAATCAAACGCTACAACCTTAAATCGTAAAAGAATGGGAAAAGAATCTATAAAAAGGAATTCAACAGCTCACCTGGCTCATGACCTTAACAATATACTAACAAGAATATCCAACACATTAGATCTACTCAAAAATAAAATACAAAACGATAAAGAAGTTCTCCCGCTAATCAATACAATTGAAAACAGTGTGAATATTGCTGCTGAGCTCATCGAAGAATTTAGCTTATCAGATAAAGAAAAGTCAACATCAAGAAGATTAATTTATATTGGACCAATTATTACTGAAATAACAAATACATTCAAGTCACAGCAGCACATTACATTTGATTTAAATATCGCACCTAATTTGAGTCCAATCTTAGGAAGATATTCTGAAATTTATAGACTATTTATGAATTTAATTACCAACTCTTTCGAAGCCATCGAAAACTCCGGCACAATTAGTATTTACGCTTACAATTCAAATTTACCGCCACCACTAAAAAACATTGACCTTTTTTCATCCAGCAATTATGTAACAGTAACAATAAGTGACACTGGAAAAGGTATTGATAAACAAAATATCGCAAAAATATTTAATGAAGAATATTCAACAAAGACCGTTCGTACAAAAAGAGGTTACGGTTTAAGTATAGTCAAGCAAGTAGTTGAACAATATAATGGAACAATTGAAGTTGATAGTGAAGTTGGTAAGGGAACGGAATTCAAAATCCAACTTCCAGCTGTAGAAATTAATAATAATGAAAACTTGACAAAGAACAGAACAATATTAATTGCTGAAGATGAGCCCGCCTTAAGAGAGCTTTTAGCAGACTTATTAAGTTCTCATGATTTTAATGTGTCAGTATCTGAAGATGGATACACATTATTATCAATGCTAAAAAGCGGGTATTTACCTGATTTAATCATTTTAGATCAAAAATTGCCAGATATTGAAGGAACAGTCTGCGTCAAAAAAATTCGTGAAATGAAAATTAATGTCCCAATCATTTTAGCTACAGGTTCGACTTCTGAAAACAAAATTGAGGAACTAAAAGAAATGAAAGTTGAAAAAATTCTGTTAAAGCCTTATAATTTTGACCAGCTGTTTTCAATTGTAAAAGAGTTGTTATCAACTAAGACTGTTCATTATTAGATTTTATGTCTATCATTCTTAAATCATTTACATAATCTGTAAATACAGGTTTTTTGATTGAGCCGAGCTTTTCTAAAACAGCAATTATATCTTTAGCCGCATCTTCAATAAATTGGATTCTTTTAAGTATAGCTTCTTTAGAAATTTCATCCTTGTTTAGTTCACGTCTTAAAGCTGCTGTAGAGAGATTAATTAAAGTAAGCGGCTGTTTTATTTCGTGGTTTGCGGTTACGACTGTTGCCGCAAACGTTTTAATCTTTTCGATCTCCAATAACAATTGGTTTGTTTCCTTAAAGCGCAATGCCGAATTAATTCTTGCAATTAGCTCAACCTTATTATACGGTTTGCGAATATAATCAAATGCACCAGCCTGCAGACCTTCTTTTAAGTTCTCTGCCTCAGTTAACGCTGTTACTAAAATTATAGGAATTGTTTTGGTATTTGGGTCACTCTGAAGTGTTTTACAAACTTCATAGCCTGATAACCCTGGCATCATTATATCCAAAAGTATTAAGTCGGGCAAATCCTCTTTTGCTTTACTAATTCCAGATTCACCATCATAAGCTGTAAGGATTTCAAATCCTTCCTTTTCTAAACGGTCTTTTAATAAAAAAACATTGTCAGCATGGTCATCAATTATTAAAATTTTTTTCATAGTTGTTTCACTTTAACATTTATATACTTACGAACTTTTTGTGCTAAGATGCCTGTATCTATTGGTTTTGTAATTAAATCATTAAACCCATTTTTTTCAATGACATTTTTATTATCTAACATTGCGTAAGCAGTTAAAGCAATTATTGGAAAATTTTTTTCTTTATGGTCAGTTTTTATTCTTTTAATTGTTTCAAAACCATCCATTTGAGGCATCATAATATCTAAAAGAATTAAATCCGGTTCAGTATGATTTAAGATTAACAAACATTCTAAACCATCATGTGCAAAAATTACATCGTAGTTAAGTTCTTTTAGAATTTCACCAATAGTAAAAAGCGTATCACGGTCATCATCAACAACTAAAACTTTAGGCCTTTGCTCAAAAGCATTTTCATACGTTTCATTTTTATTCTTTCGCAATGAAGCTAATTCATGCATCACTCTTTTTTCTACCTGCTCTTCTTTTATACCGACTTTGTCACGTATTACTTTTAAAATATCCAACGGATGATTTTTTGTTTTCGATGCAACTTTGTTGAAGCTCTCGTTTAACTCTTTAACATTTTGTGGTGTTATTAATTCATTTATCTTAATCAGTTTGGGTATATCCCTAATAGTTCTCTTTTGTTCTATTTTCAAGAATAAACTAAAAATAGAATTTGACTTGTAAATTAAATCAAACAAGAACATATCAGCTGTACAACTATCAATTCTTTCTAAAAGATTTTTTTCACTTTCAAAATTAACGAGCTTGCACTTTTCGCCTAAAAAGTTTCTTATCAAAATAAGCTCGTTTTCATTTTCGATTAAAGACCATATTTCTTTTACCTTTTTTTGTGTCAAGTTTTCATATGATTCTATTGCACTTTTAAATTTATTTAACTCAACAGGCGAAATTAAGTACTCATCAGCATTAAACGCCCAACCTACTTTTTCTTTTTCTAATATCGATATTATGATAATATTTGCCTTTTCCGTAAGTGGACTTTTTTTCAGATTAACTATAGCGTTCCAGCAATTACCATCGTTAACAGCTGTTTCCATTACAATTGTATGTGGTTGAAGTTTGGCAGATGAGAGAACACCATCATTAAAGGATGAGAAAACATACGTTCTAAAGTTATAGGAATTCAAATAATCTGAAATAAGTTTAGATATTTCTTTATTATGATTGATAATTACAATTTCTAATTGAGAGGTTTGTTCCGTGTCTTTTATTATTTCTGCTTTTAAAAATTTCTCATTTACTTTAACAATTTTATCTACTAACACATCATCCAATTTAAAATAAAAAGACGAACCCTCATTAACTTTGCTTTTTACATTTAAGTTGCTCCCCATCAGTTCAATATACTTTTTACATATTGTTAAGCCTAATCCCACACCGCCGTATTTCCTCGATATACCAGAATCGGCTTGTTTAAATTCATCAAAAATGTTTTGCAAATTAGCCTCTGAAATACCAATACCAGAATCTTCAACAGAAAAAATTATAGAATCATTTTCACTTAATTCCACTTTTAATTTTACAAATCCTTTTTCAGTAAATTTAACTGCATTGGTCAACAGATTTATAAGAACTTGTTCCAGCTTAAATTTATCTGTATTTATCAGCAAATCATATTCACGAGGTAATTGAACTATATACTCAAGTTTTTTTTCTAATGCTAAATTTTCCACACTAATTTCAACTTCTTCAATCAAATCGCTTAAAAGGAAAGTTTCTTTTTTTACCTCAATTTTGCCTGACTCCAAACGAGAAAAATCGAGTATGTTGTTTATAAGGGTCAGCAGTCTTTTCCCATTACGCAAAATTATATTTAATCTTTCCTTAGTTTTAGAGGTCAATAATTCGTCTTTAAGCATTAGTTCTGTTAAGCCTAATACTGATATTAAAGGTGTTTTTAGTTCGTGGGACATACTAGCCAAAAACTGCGATTTAACCTTTGTAAGCTCCAAAGCATTTTTTCTTTGCACATCAAGTTCATCTGCTTTCTCTTTTAATTGATTATGGAGAATTTTCAATTGTTCATTTTGTTCTGAAATCTGTTCATTTTGTTTTTGATATTCTTCGTTAAGCTTTTTAAGCTTATTAACTAAATCTTCAAGCTGTTTTAATGCAATGGCATTTGTCAAACCAATTGCCAATTGTTCTTGAATGCTTACGATATATTCTTTTATGTTGTTAGCTGGCTCGCTGTCTGATGCCAGTTCTAAAACTGCTATTACTCTTTTATTATAAACTATTGGGTAAACTAATAAGTACTTAATTTTTATTACTGCTATTCCTGTTCTTACTTCCGGAAAATTGTCGTTGAACTTAAATTCTAATGGTTCTTTATTTTCTACAACATTGTTATAAAAATCAACAATTTTTTTTTGATCAAAGACTTCTTTGCCCACGCCGAATGAAGCCGCTAAATTTAGTTCTTTGCCTTCCAACACATAGAGAGCACCAAAAGTTAAACCACTGGTCTTAATAATCTTTGAAAGTGTTGCATCAGAAATTTCCTTTAACGTGGGATTTTGATTTATAAGTGTAATAAAGTCTGAATAGTCCTTTTCAATTTTTTTACTACGACTTATTTCATCCAGCATTTTATTAAAAGCGGCTCCAAGCCGTCCAATTTCATCTTTCGAAATAACCTTAACTCTGCTATCAAATTCACCTTTACTTGTCAATGAAACAACTTCGCCTATAAGTGAAATTTGCTTACGAAGTTTAACTGTAAATAAAAGTAAAAAAATAAAAGTTAATGCACTGCCAGTAAGAACAATGATAATCATTACCATACGAAGAGTAGCTTTAAGTTGAACCACTGCTTCAAACGGTTTAAAAATTATAAAGCTTATTTTTGCACCAGGCGTCAGTAACAATTTCGGGTTATAAAATGTAGCAGCTAAGTCAACATTTTCAAGTTCATTAGTGTAAAGATCAAAATTGTTCTTGTACTTTAAATATTTTGCTGCTTCAATAATGCCTAAAAGGTAATTTTGAGTTTTATTTTCATGAGAAAGTTCAACTGGAATATTATTATTAAGCAAGGCTATTTCTGCTCTTATCTTTTGAGATAGTTCATCCAAAAAAATAGAATTAATTATCTTTCCGTAGTAAACGATATTTCCTTTAGGAATTTGTTGATATCTAAGAACAGCGCTCTGATTTTGATTAAAAAATTGTGATATTGTATTTACACTTATGTTTAAATAAGCTGATTTTTTTACTTGAAAATTCTTTTTATCAATTAACGAATCATTAATTAATGCAAAGACAAAATCTATTGATGTTGAATCTAAGTTCAATTTATTAATGCTTTGCGCTGCGGTATAGATCTTATGAAAATCCTCATCGACTTTTTCAATTGAATTTTGGAATGCAAAAACAAAGTCGTTAGCCGAATTTAAAACATCCTGTGTTTGTCTATCGGTCAAAAGTTTAGAAGTTAATGAATAAAAAATAAACAAGGATGCAACGGAGACAAACAATACTATTACAAAAGCAAAAATCAGAAGTCTAACGCTAAGTCTCATAATCTTTCTGCAAAGCCTTATTTATTGAATTAACCAATTCATCAAAATCGTACGGTTTACTAATGAAGTCACAAACCCCCAATCTTTCGGATTCTATTGCGCTCTGAATATCAGCAAACGCTGTTAATATTATTACTTTATAATCAAGATTATTTTCCTTTAACATTTTTAAGAAAGATAAACCATCTTTATCGGGCAATTTTAGATCGAGAAGTATTAAGTCAATGTTTTTATTTTTTTGGAGGAACTTTATTGTTTCAGATACACTATGGGTAGCGTTTGTTTGAAAACCCAATTCTTCTAACTCTTCGGCAAGCACTTCACATAATTTATAGTCATCGTCAACAATTAAAATGTTTGACATGTTAATTGTCATTTTTTTCTGACTTCGGTTTATACTTTTCTAATTGTTTTAAATTTTCTTCATGCTGCTGTTTTAGCACATTTTCTTTCTTTTCCATCGAAGCTCTTTCTTTAAGTGTGGGTAGTATATTTGCCTTAATAAGTATAATTACTTCTTTTTTTGTTGTTTGTTTTGAATCATAACCGAATATATATCTAAGACCAAAGAACCACCATGGCAAATCTTTTAAAAATGGTATACCACGTCTAACTACTGTCTCCTCGTTAACATAAAGACCGCCTATTACAGTCTCTTCACCATCTAAAAGAAGAACACTTGTATTAGCCTGAGTTTTTTGTATCTCGGTGCTTAACACACCCGGTGTAGCCGAACTTCGTTCAACGTGCAGTTTTAATAAAATATAATTCACACCTTGTTCATTATAAATATATGGTGTAACATTTATTATAGTGCCTGTTGAATAAAACTTATCAATTAAATTGCCGGCAAAATCTCTCTCTTTAATAGAAATATCCGAGCCGACTTGAGTCATACCTTCAATGCCGTTCCTTACCGAAACTGTCGGCATTGAAATAATTTCGCCTAAGTTTTCGTCTTCAAAAAACCTAAATAATCCTGTAACCGTACCATCAAATTTACCCATAGTAAAGTCTGTTTGATTAGATATGTTAAACTGTGGTGGGTTTTGAGTAGTGGTGCTTGTGCCTGTACCAGTAGTAGTACCTCCGCTTTGATTTTGATTAGGGTTATCTTGAATTGTAATCAACTCACTGCCAATTTTCAAACCGCTTCTGGATAGCAAATATTGCCAATTTATTCCTCTTTCTCTCATTGCGGACACATTAGCCTCGAACATTAGAGCGCTTATTTTAACTTCTCTTTCATCTACAGGTGCATAAACATCTTTTCCTAAATTGGCATTTTTTTCAGACTCTTTTTTCTTAACAATTATTGAGGTTGGTGTTTCTTCGTACATATAGTTTTTATATTGCACAATAATTGTGAGTGCTTTCATAAACTGCATATTATTTATTTCTAAACCGATGGGCGAGTCATCGCCGACTAATGAAAGCACCTTTTTGCCGGTTGTTTTTTCACTTACTTTGCTGATAACCAAAATTGCTTGTTCGAACGGGATATTTTCAGACAAAGTAACAAGTTCAGCTGGATTGACATAGCCTCTCAATTTATCCTTTAAGTCAATTTGTGCATATGCAGTAAATGTCAATCCTATTAAAACGAACAAAAAAATAATCTTTTTCATTTTATTTACTCTGTTTTTTTTCTTTATCTAATTGGAGAACTACGTTTTCTATAATTCCTCCTTTATTTAGAATAAATTTAACTTGATTATTTTGATAATCAATTTGAGTTAAATAGCCAAGATAAACCGCATCGCCTTCCCACAGCAGAAAAGTGTTTCCAGAAGCATCCGATAGAAAAGCACCATCGGGAATTAATGCAAGCAACTTTGCTGTTTGGACATCTAACAAGTGTTCTTTGTTCGGTGGTATTTCGTTTCTTATTAAGGGATAAAAGAAATCATATTGCGGATTAGGTTCTAACTGATTTTCTTTTATATTTTTTACCGATAACTGATCGTTGTTGGAGAAATAAACAGCCACATTAAACTTAAATGCAACCAAATAATGTGGCATTCCAGTGGAATCGACTTTTACGTTATTTGTTAGGTTAAGTGCGCTTATTTTTTTTAATTCTTTGCTTTCTTCAATTGAGTAAATTAATCGATATAAATCATTGTATTCCGCAACGCCGTCTAAGGTATAATGATATATATTATAATTTTTACTTGTTTCCATTTGGTTAAATAAAATGTTCACATAAGAATTAGGTGAAAACGAAAACGATACCCTGTTAACAAAGTCAAAAAAATTAGATTGCGGCAAGTTGTATGGTATATTATACTTTCTTAATGCTAAAATTGAGTCTAATTCCGCTACTTTAATTTTAAGTTCGTAAAGCTGTTTTTCCAGTTCTGCAGTATCCATCTGAAACATCTTCAAATCTTTTATCTTTTTTTCTTTCTCTTTTACTTTTCCTCTTTGAACAATAAAATTATAGATACCGCCGCTAAGAGCAATAAGAACAATAATAACTACAATGATAAGAGTATTTTTAAATTTACTTCCCATTTACCTTATTGGAATCCTCATTTATTTTAAAACCAATTGTATAAGAAAAGGCTGTTTTATCTCTTAGCGGTTCATAATTTATGTTTTTAAGCACTGCACGATTAGCATACTGGGCAAATTCTGTAAGAACACTTCTCGATAATGAATAACCAGTAATTTTAATTTCTTTATTTTCTGAATCATCAAGTTTAGTTACCCAAAAATTTCTACGTCTTTCGACGAAATCTGAAATTAAAGAGAGAGTTTTAGTCCAAACTTCAGTTCCAACAGCAGCAGAATCTAATATTGCTTGTGTTTTATCAAAATTATTAATCCTAATACTTAAAGGTGTAATTTGGTCTGCCAAAGCCTGATTTTGAGATTGTCTTAAAGTAAGTTTTTCTATTTCCATGTCTAATTTTTTCATCTCCTGGTAAGTGCTAAGTATTCTAAAGGTAAAGAAAAATGCTGTAGCAAATAAAACAGGAAGCAGAGCGTAGCTGTGCCAACCAAATTGTAAAAACTTTTGATTCTCTTGAATATATTTTGGTAGGAAATTTACTCCAGAATATTCTTTATTTAGCTCATCAAAATATTCGACTGCAACTGAAAGTGGAATAGCATATAGAGCAAGATTTTTTCTTTCATCTTCATTAATCAACTCTAAATCAAAAGGATCAAACTTCAATTCTGAAACATTAGCTTCGGGGAATGTACCGTAAAAAGATAAAAGTAAGTTTTCTGATCTGTCCTCTCCACAAACAATGATATTGTCTAATTTATTAATGCCGCCGTTTTCCATTTCAAGTAATATTTTAGAAAAATAAACATCGTAGGTATGAAGATTTTTAGTACCAATGTCTAATGTTGCACCAATATGTTTAAGATTTTGCCCCTCAAGGAATATTAGTTTGCTGTATTCTTTGCCAATATATATTATAAGCGTATGGTCTTCCGGGAAAAACTGATTTGTTTTAGAAACATAATAAGCCAATGAAAGCTCGGCTGTTTTAATAGTTGGAATTTTATAGTACCTTCTTTTGTTATAATTAGCTAATAGATTTACTAAGTTTACACACGGCAAGTCACCTTCGATAAACAAGCTGAGCAATGCCTTGTCATTCATTTCGATATAATCTAGTGAATCTGGAGAGACTGAAATGCCTTTAACTTCCTGAATATCTTTAATTATGTTATCAATTAATTTTTTCTTGCTAAGTTCGCGCTGTCCCTCATAAAGGTGAAAATTTACAGTTGGCTCGGATATAATTGGAATAAACTGTAATCTTTTTAACGCCAAGCCCGCAAGTGCATCATTAAGTCTTGAAATATCTGAAGTATCTTTATATGAAGGAGTACCACTGTCTAATTCATCTAAGTTTTCAAAATTAATATCTTCTGACAAACTAATTGAGTTCAGACTTCCTTCTATGTCATGTTTAGAAAGCGGCGAGATTAATGCTTCGGACATGTTAAGGGAAGCTACTCTAAGAATCTTTAGAGTTTCCTTTTCTTTTGAAACTACAGCAAGTTTTGTATCGCTACCCTCACAATATATACAAATAACTGGTTTCATTTACTACACCGCATTCATTAGTTGAAGAATTCTTGTTTTATTATTTGCATAGGCTATAGCTGTATCCTTAGAAATTTTTCTTTCGGTGAATAACCTTATCAAATCTTGTTCCATAGTAATCATTCCCTGCGATAACCCTTGATTAATCATCATGTAAATTTCGCTTGTATTATTATTTTTTATGGCAGCTCTAACACTTGGAGTGACTAAAAGTACTTCTTTTGCAAGAACAAGCTTGCCATCTAAGCCAGGAACTAACTTTTGGGAAACAATTGAAATTAAAACATCCGCAAGACGATTTCTTACTCTTTCTTGCTCTATTGGATTAACTTCAGCAATTATTCTATCTATTGACTCCACAGCTGAAGAGGTATGTAAGGTAGAAAATACCTTATGACCTGTATCTGTTACCTCTAAGGCGGCTAAAATAGTTTCCGGGTCCCGCATTTCACCAATGACAATTATATCCGGGTCTTGCCTTAATGACTGAATAACCCCGTCTTTAAACGATAAAGTATCTCTTCCTACTTCTCTATGTTTAATTATTGATTTTTTAGATTTATGCACATACTCAACTGGAGAAGCAATAATTACAATATGGCATGGGTCAAAGTTATTATGGTAATCGATAATTGCATCAAGGGTAGTTGATTTACCAGAGCCTGTGATTCCAGTTACAAGTGACAGTCCAAATTTAATATAACTATGACTCATTGTTTTAATTGCCATAGGATGAAAGCCAAGTGATTCAATGGTTCTTAAATTTGCAGAGATATACCTCATATTAAGGGTCAGGTTATCAAGATCAAAGTATGCATCGGCACGAAATCTTACATTAGTATTTAATTTTGGATAATGGAATGTATAACTAAAATCAAGGTTACGCTGTTCAAGCAAATATTTTCTTTGGTTTCTGTTCAATAACGAAAGTATCAACAAGTTTGCTTCGTCAAGTGTAAATTTTGGTAAATCTAAGACTCTTTGTTTAACACCAAAAATTCTAAACCAAACATGTTCATCAGAGCCAAAGCCTCCTATTTCAATATCTGAAGCTTCTTTTTCAATCATTTTTGAAAGGATTAGATTTGTTAAATCATATATGTGCGATTTTTCATCTTCTGAAAGTTTATCAATATGGTCAGCTATATAGTTAACTCGTTCTGAGTCTAATACTGTTTTAGGTATGCTGCTTGTAAAATTTGAAAGAGCTATTTTACCGGGATGTTCCATTAGTATTTCCGAATTAATAAAAAAATATACATTTCACTTAACATTAATATTCAGTTAGCAAATATTAGTCCTCCATAGTAGCAGCAATAACCTCTTGAATTGAAGTAAGTCCTAATTTAACTTTTTCGAAGCCGGATTCTCTTAAACTAATAGTTCCATCTTTGCGTGCTTGTTCTCTTATAGCTTCTTCATCAACTTCACTTCCGGAACTTACAATTATCTTTTTAATCTCTTTTGTAAAATACAGAGCTTCGTGTATAGCCATTCTTCCTCTATAGCCAGTATTATTACATTTTTCGCATCCTACCGCTTCATAAATATCATAATCCTTCCATTCGTCCCATCTTAAACCAGCTGAGGCAATAACCTCTTGTGGATTTGCTATCTTTCTTTTACAATGTTCACAAAGCTTGCGTATTAATCTTTGTGCGACGATAATATTTATTGCATATGCAATAAGAAACGGTTCAACACCCATTTTGTATAAACGAGCTATTGCACTTGGAGCGTCGTTTGTGTGCAAAGTTGAAAAAGTTAAGTGGCCAGTATTTGCAAGTTTAATTGCAGTTTCAGCAGTTTCCTTATCTCTTATTTCACCAACCAGCACAATATCGGGGTCGTGGCGTAATATAGAGCGTATTGCCTGTTCAAAATTCATTTTGTGACCAATTTTTAACTGCCGTGCCCCCTCAATTACATATTCTACTGGGTCTTCAACAGTAAGTACATTCTTAGTTGGATTAATAACTTGATAAAGTGCAGCAATTAATGTTGTACTTTTTCCACTTCCAGTAGGACCAGTAAGAATTATCATACCTTGTGGTTGGTTAATTGCTTTTACAAATGCTTGCTGTGCATAGCCTGTCAAACCAAGCTTGTTTAAGTCTTTTATAACCTTTCTATCATCGAGTATTCTAATAACAATGCTTTCAAACTTGTTTTTTAATTCTGTACCAACTACTGGCAGAACAGAAACTCTAAAACGAATTATATGCCCATCGATTTCCCTTTGCATAAAGCCATCCTGCGCTCTTTCTCTTTCAAATCTATCCAATCCTTTTGAACGATCTTTAACAACAGCCATTACAGCTTCTGGCATTGTATTTTCCTGTGTGTGCCATAGCATTAATTTACCATCAATTCTAAAATGAATTTCTGTTTTATTGCCTGGTTTAGGTATCAAATGTATATCACTAGCACCTTTTCTTGTACCTTCCACTAAGGCTGCTTCAACCAAATTGATAAGTGCACTTTTATTTATTTCTGCATCAAGTTCTTCTTCGCTAATTGTAGTTTCTTCGGGAATAACACTAATTTCTTCACCTACTTCTTCCAGCATTTTCAGATACTCGTTTTCTGAACCGACGAGTACTTGTATCAATTTATCATAATCTTTTTTTCGCAAATAGTTTATTTCATACTTTTTAGCATTCAGCAAATAAGCAATTTTAGCTAATGCGCGTTCTGTTGGGTCTACTGCAGCAAGTATTAGTTTATCTTTTATTTTTTCATCATATTTAAATGGGATGACACGATATTTAAACAGCATATCTTTAACTTCTTGACCATATTTTTCCATCATAGATCTAATTTCAGAAATTCTTTCCTCAGGTAGTTCTTCTGGTTTAAAATTCAATTCCTTAAATGCGTAAAGAACTGCAACTTCCCTAAAAATTACATCGTGGTCAAAACCGAACTCGTCTACTAATATCTGCGCAAGGTTTCTTTTCAGTTTAGTTTGATCATTTTCCTTTATCTTTAATGCTTGTTCTAAAATTTTATTATCGATAATTCCCTTTTTTAAAAGAAGGTAGCCTATTTTGTCTGTTATTTCTAATTGTGATTCCAACACTGCCATTTTCTTACCTCTGTTTCATTGCATTATTGGTGACTTTGGACTAATAGTAGCTGTCTCAGCAGATATTAATGTTAATGCAATCATTACAACCATTATTATCATCGCAATCATTACTTGAACTAATTCTATTATATTTTTAAGACGAAAGACCGTCTCGCTTTCATAATAATTTGCTAATTGGAGTGCAGTATTTTTAATAGTTCCGGTTTCTTCTCCGGAATGAAATCTGGAAATTGCAGTCTCGGTAAAAACTCCACATGCTTCAAATGCTTCGGTGATGCCAATACCTCTTTTAATCATCAGCGGGATAGCTACTTGTTTTATTTGCTGCTCGAAGTAACTATTTCCTGTGGCTTCGGCTGCTATTCTAATCGGCTCAATGCTTTCTGCAGAACCACTGTAAAGTGTGTAAAATACTCTGCAAAAAACCTCAATTAAGGTCTTATGAATTAAAGTACCCATGATGGGTATTTTTAGCATCATTTTATCGACAAAAAGTTTACCCTTAGTAGTTCTCGACCAATACAAAAAAACAACTGGCGGGACAATAATTAAAAAAATTATTATCCCAATATTATTCATAAAGAAATCGCTAATCTTTAATGTAGCAGCAGTCAAAGGTGGTAATTTTATCTTAAATTTAATAAACAATTTAGCTGTTTCTGGGAATATGTATCCGACATAAAAAATTACAGCAAGAAATAATACAAACAAAGTAACCAGAGGTGTAATTAAAGCACTTCTCAGATTTTTTTTGAACTCTTGACGGCGTTCTAAGAATTTTGCAGTTGCTCTATAAATTTCGGCCATATTACCGCTCTTGGATGCTAATCCAAGCATATAAGCAGTAAATTTCCCAAATACGCTTTGATAACGCATAAAGGTGACTTCACTATCTGCACCTTTCTTTAATTCATTGTTTATTTGCTTTAGTGTTTCTTTTAACGTCTTGTTCTGTATATCGTTAATTAATAAAGTAAGAATTTCACTATAAGGCAGCTTTTGCTCTAATAACTCAGCACTAATTTTAACGTACGAAACTATTTCTTGCTGTGGCGGCTTTAAGCTAAATTCTATTAATTTTTTATTTACTGAAATTACTTCGTAACCCAACTTTCTTAATGCATTTGCAACTTCTTCTTTACTATAAGCTCTTTGTTCACCTACAATTGGCTTTTCAGAACCTCTTTTTACCTTATATATGTACGTTGACTTTTTTTCAATTTTTTGAATTTTAAGCCGATTTTTCTCTGCGAGTGCGTGAATTTTTTTCTTTGCCTCCCTGAATGTGGGATAGCTTAAGCTCCCGCTTACTAATTGTCCAGATGGTTTTATGGCATTAAATCTAACTTCTATCATAGCATATAAAATTTATTTTTTTAATATAATACAAAAAATCGTTTGCTGTTGTTCAATTTATGAAAATTATGTAAAAAAGTTAATCGTAAACTTAATTAGCCAAAAAACCAGCAATTAATAAACAATAATAACTTACCCGTACTCACATTAAAGAGCACACCATTTTATTATCGAGAGTTTTCCAATTTCGTTAATACTAAATCAAATTAGAATTACTTTTTCTTAGGTCATTACAGAATTAATACATCAGCAGAGGAATTAACAAATTAACATGTAATTTTCTTTTGTTGAATTTTTTGCTTAGTTTTGTCAGCAAAATTTTGAAGGTGAATTAAATGGCGAAACAACAATCTTTTGCAGATAAAGCAAAAACAAAAGTAAAATCAAATGTGGTGAATGTTAAGTTTATAAAGACCATTAAGACTGCCAATGGCAGTTATAAATTTCAAGAAAAGTTCGTTCGATTAGATGATGTGAATAAGGTTGCCACATTAAAATAAAGCGGCATTTTCAAAAGCCGCTTTTCTATTTGGCTATATTAATTTAAGTTCTAAACTTACTTGCATTCCTCAAAAAATTTTTTATCTTGCGCACTTGACTGTCACAGTTGACTAACTACAAATCTTTATTCTAACCAATTTAAGCTGTTTTTTTAGCATTATAAACAAAAGACGGAGGTGGTAATGAAAAATTACAAGTCATACACATTGCGAAACTTTAATGAATTACCACAAATTAAAAACTTAAGTGAAGAAGAAAAAAGAGCAATTATTGTTGTTGGAAATGTGCTCCCCTTTAAAACAAATAACTACGTAATTGAGGAATTAATTGACTGGAGTAATATTCCCGATGATCCAATTTTTACTTTAACTTTTCCGCGCCGTGAAATGCTTAAAGAATCACACTATAGTCTAATGGAAAAAACAATTAATGAAAGTAATGATAGAAATATAATCACACAAACTGCTAATTCAATTAGAATGGAGTTAAATCCTCATCCAGCAGGACAACTACACAATGTACCCACTATAAACGGTATTGAGTTAAATGGCATGCAGCATAAATACCGAGAGACAGTTCTTTTCTTCCCAAGTCAAGGTCAAACTTGCCATGCATATTGTACTTTTTGTTTTCGTTGGCCACAATTTGTTGGACTTAACGAGCTGAAATTTGCCATGAGGGAAACCGAGTTGCTAGTAGAATATTTAAAGAATCACAGAGAGATAACAGATGTTCTGTTTACAGGCGGCGACCCATTAATAATGAAAACAAAAATATTATCTACATATATAGAACCCTTATTAGATGATGAATTATGGAACATACAAACAATCCGAATAGGTACGAAAGCTATTGGTTACTGGCCATATCGTTTTACAGATGATAAGGACTCAGATGATCTTATCAGATTATTTGAAAAAATTGTTAAATCCAAAAAAAACTTGGCAGTGATGGCACATTTCAATCATCCAGTTGAACTAAAAACAAAAGCAGCAGAAGAAGCAATAAAAAGAATAAGAGCAACGGGTGGACAAATTAGAACTCAATCACCTATACTAAAACATATTAATGATTCCCCAGAAATTTGGTCTGAGCTTTGGCGACTTCAAGTAAACAACAACTGCATACCTTACTACATGTTTGTTGCTAGAGATACGGGCGCTCAAGAATTTTTTGGTGTAACATTAGAAAATGCTTGGCAAATTTTTAGACAGGCATATCAGAATGTAAGTGGTGTATGCAGAACTGTAAGGGGTCCTAGTATGAGTACAACACCTGGGAAAATTCAAGTGCTTGGGATAGAAGAAGTAGACAACGAAAAAGTTTTTGTGCTGAGATTTCTGCAAGGAAGAAACCCCGATTGGGTAGCAAAGCCATTTTTTGCTAAGTATGATAAGAATGCAATTTGGCTTGATGAGTTAAAACCTGCTTTTGGCAAAGAAACATTTTTCTTCGAAAAAGAACTTGAGGAAATGTTTAATGAACATATTTATGATGACGAGTCAGAGAATTTTGAGTAAAACTTTTTCGTTCACGAAATAAATAACTAAAAGTTGAAGAGCAAGAGCCAATTTTTACTTAGATAAAAAATTTTTAGTTAACAAATAACTCAATGCACTTTAGGCTATTGGCTCTAATATTCATCTGCTGATACTACTTCTATAGCTGGATTAACTTCTCGTTTCAACAAGTTTTCAATTGCTACTAAAGTACCTCTTATAGAACTTGGGCAGCTTCCACATGCACCCTGATATCTAATTTTAACAGTATATCCTTCTATACCTGTAACTTCTAAGCCACCGCCGTCACCAGCTAAAGCTGGTCTAACTCTAAAGTTTAAAATCTCATTAATCTTTTTAAGCATTTCATTTTCTTCTTCTGAATTAATTACAACTTCTTTTTCCGGTGGAATTAACGATTTATCAAAGTTCTTCATGAAATTTACAAATGGTCTTTGAATTTGGCCCCAGCTTACTTTAGGATCTTTTTCAATAGTAATGAAGCGGTCCATATAAAAAACAGAGACAACTCCTTCAATTTCAAAAATCCCTTTAGCTAAAGGGTCGTTTTCAGCTTCTTGTTTGTTCTTAAAATTTCTTGCCTCTTTAATAAGCAGTCTTTCATTTAATATAAATTTTAGCGCTTGAGGATTGGGTGTCAAATCTACATCTTGTACAATTAACATTTTTTTACCTTTCTATTAGAATGTTAAACACAATTTTTATTTCAGGCAATCTTATAAAAAAATTGATTCTTATTCAATTATTAAATGATAAGCATGGTAGAATAAGAATCTTCATATTGGGTTCAATTTTAATTATTTGTTATTAATAATCAGCACAAATTCTCCTTTCAAATTCTCTCTTTTAGCAATACTTAAAATTTCAGAAGCAGTACCTCGATATAACTTTTCTGTGGGCAAAGTAAGGTTATACGCTAAACAAATATTTATATCACCTCCAAATATTCTCTCAACATCGGTTAAAATTAATTTTAATCGATAAGGTGTTTCCATTATTACAATTAATTCTTTTTTTGCTTTTAATTTTATCAGTTCTTTTTTTCTTAAATCTTTTTTAGGTGACAGCCATCCTGCGTAATAAAATTTACTTATATCGAAACCTGAGGCAACTAATGCGGGTAGAAGAGAGTTAGCACCCGGCAGCGAAATTATATCTATATTTGAATCAATGCACATTTGCACCAAAGGTAACCCCGGATCAGAAAAGAGCGGAGTGCCGCAATCAGAAATAATTGCGGCGGTTTTTCCACTTTTTATATTTTGAAAAATCTCTTCGGAAGCCTCTTTTTCGTTGTGCTCATTTAATGAAACAAGGGGCTTTTCAATCTTAAAGTGAGAAAGCAGTCGACGCGCTTCTTTGAATTCTTCACAAATTATAAAATCTACATCGTTAAGTACTTCAAGTGCGCGTATTGTAATATCCTTATAATTGCCTATGGGCGTAGGAACAAGATAAAGTTTTGATGTCATAACTTAACTCAATTAGCACAGCATCCTAACTAATAATATTGCTTATTGCTCATTTATTCATAACAATTTTTTTATTTCTTGATGAAGTTCAGAAATCTTATAAATCCTCTTCTCACCAGTTTTTCTAATTTTTACTTCCACATTACCATCTTTTAAATTTTTTTCGCCTACAATTATTTGAAGAGGCATTCCAAGTAAATCAGCATCATTGAATTTAAAGCCGGCAGTTATGCCATCTCTATCATCGTAGAGAACTTCAAATCCCTCTTCTTTTAAACGGCTATAAATTAGTTCCGCAGTTTCAGAAATTAATTTACTTTTCATATTTAACGCAATGATATGGACATCAAAAGGAGAAAGAGGCTTAGACCAAACAATTCCCTTTTCATCGTAATTTTGCTCTATAAAGCATGCAAAAATTCTCTCAACGCCTATTCCATAGCTGCCCATCACAATTGGATGTTCTTCCCCTTTTTCATCAAGATAATTTACACCAAGTGCTTCTGAATACTTGGTACCCAACTTAAAAATATGACCGAGTTCTATAGCCTTGAAAACATCGAGTTTTGAACCACATCGAACGCAGCTTTCATTGGCTTGAACTATACGCAAATCAAAAAATTCAATGTTAGGTATATCTCTATTAAAATCAATTCCTCCGAGATGATAATCGTTTTTATTTGCGCCGCTAAACATATTGTTTGCATTTTTCAAACGATTGTCGGCAATTATTCTATACTTAAAGCCCACAGGTCCAATTGAACCAGCATCAGCGCCTGCAATTTCTTTCAACTCATCTGGGTGAGCAGGACGAACTGCAGAACCAGTAATTAACTGTAACTTACTTTCATTTACTTCATCATTACCTAACATAAGGACGAGTATTGGATTACCTTCATTAATATAAATTCTTGACTTAGCACATTGTTCTTCTTTTATTTTTAGAAAGTTACAAAGCTCATCAATTGATTTTACGTTTGGTGTATAAATCTCTTTTAATGGTTCAGACTTTTCATTTCTTTTCACAGATTGAACATTAGATTGAGCCACTTCCACATTAGCGGCATAACCACAATTTTCACAATATGCTACAGTATCTTCGCCAGCTTCAGATTTTACCATAAATTCTTCTGACTTGCTGCCGCCCATTGCCCCACTTGAAGCACCAACCACAAAATATTTTAAGCCGCATCTATCGAATATTTTTCTGTAGGCTTTATCGTGAAGTGCATAGCTTTTATCTAAGTCTTCATAAGATCTATCAAAAGTATATGAATCTTTCATTAGAAATTGTCGTCCACGAATTACACCGCTTCTTGGCCTCGGCTCGTTTCTAAATTTTGTTTGAATTTGATACCAAATTTGAGGCAAATCTTTATACGACGTCAACGAGCCTTTCGCATGAAAAGCCATTATTTCTTCATGAGTTGGAGCTAAGACATAATCTCTATTTTTTACGTGAAAAAGTGTATCACCAAAAGCTTCAACTCTGCCGGTCTGTTCCCAAATTTCTTTGGGATTTAACGCTGGCAAATGAAATTCCTGCCCGCCAATAGCATCCATCTCTTCTCGAATAATTTCAATAATTTTTTTTACAACTCTATAACCCATTGGCAAGAATGAGTAAATACCTGCAGAAACCATTCTTATCAGTCCAGCTCTAATCATTAGAACATGACTTGGAATTATTGCATCAGATGGGATTTCTTTAAGTGTCGGTACAAAATAACTACTTAATCTCATTTAAGTTAACCATTTTATTAAAATGATTTGCAAAAATAAGGAATAAGTGAATAAAAGCCTATGGTATAGCTGATACTAAGCGACTTAGTTCTTCAGCATTTCCTATTCATATTCTATAATTACTGCAAAAAATTAAAGTTGACTTTAATTTAATTATATATTAAATTAGTTAGGAATCCTAATTAACTTATTTAACTAAAAATTTTTAATGGAGTAAGCCATGAAAAAACAATATATTTTTGCGGTGGTTGTTATTTGCCTCACATTAACTGCTTTTTTATTAACTGACAGCAGTGACACCATAGTTAAGTACCCTACAGGTTATAGAAACTGGACGCATGTTAAAACTCTTGTCTTAGAGAAGGGTCACCCGCTATATGAAGCGTTTGGGGGCATTCATCATATTTATGCAAATAAGATTGCACTTGAGGCATATAAGTCCAACAAAAAATTTAAGGACGGTTCAGTTATTGTATTTGACTTATTAGAAGCAGTAAATTCAGATAACGCCATTGCTGAAGGCAGTAGGAAAGTAGTAGGTGTTATGGAAAAAGATTCTAAGAAATTTAAAGATACTGGCGGCTGGGGTTTTGAGGGATTTAATGGCGACACAAAAGAAAGGATTGTAAAAAATATGTACGGCGAGTGTTTCAGTTGCCATTTATCACAAAAAAATAACGATTATGTATTTAGTCAGTATAGAAAATAAGATAATTAAAATCTAAACACACACTGACCAAAAAATATTTCTGCTGTGTAAAAATGGGGTACAGCTTAAATCGAGATGCAATTTTCAGAAAAATAATTCTAAGTCTAATGAAATATTTCTTAAAGGTGCTACATTTCCAATAAATTCCACATAATAGTAGTTGAACAGATTTTTGATGTTCAAAAATACTTTTGCTGGAATTGTAGAGATAAAAAAGTTGTACCCTATATTTATATCGGTAACGTAAACTGGCACACGTTTATAGCCATCTACAACGAGAGCAAGAGGCGGTTCAACAAGAAGATTATCAATTTCCTCCACCTTACTCCAGTATCTAAAATCAATACCAAAGTCAAATGGATATGGATAATATTGAAAGTTTACGTAGAGTACATTTCTTGGGCGGTATTTCATAGCTTTGTGTAATTGAAGGTCTCTTGCCCATAAATAATTATAACTTGCTTTTAGAGTAAGTATTTGTGGCAGCACATTCCATTCGGTTACAAGTTCATAGCCTTGTATTCTTGCCTTAGGAAGATTTATAAATTTAATATCGCCTGACTTTAACAAATTTGGTTCTATAAAATTTTCATAATCGGTCTGGAAAAATGCCATATCAAACGAAAGATTAGAATTATATTTAATTAGAGCACCTGCTTCAAAAGATAAGCTTCGTTCTGATTTTAAATCCGGGTTCTGAACAACATTAACACCGCCTCCAACACCTGCAGTTGTAAAAACTTCAGCGGGTGTTGGCGCCCTAAACCCAGTACCCATTGAAGCTCGCAATATTATATTTTTACTTAACTTATAATTTAACCCAAATTTTGGCGTTACGGCACTAGCACCGCTAAGCGTATCTAATTTTATGTAATCGTATCTTATTCCCGTTGTTACAATTAATTTATCTATCCCTTTGTACTCAGCTTGAAGATACATGCCAGCATTGAAAAAATTAGGGTTGGCAAAAATGTTTGATTTAACATGTGCGTAAGAAAATTCACCACCTACAGTTATTATAAAGCTGTCAGTAAATCTGAAGTTTCCAATTAGTTCGTTTCTAAATAAGTTTGCTGTTGAAGTAGTTACTTCAATACCTCTGCCTTCAAAATATGTTCTGTAAAAACTTGATTTAAATTGCAGTGCGCTTTTTTTACTTAGGCTGTGATTGTAAATTAAACTTAGAAACCACCTATTTGATCTTATTGTATTACCGTTATCTTCATCCTTAGGTACTAACGCATTACGGGAATCTTTCCAGTACAAAAAGTTGCCCCTGTTCATAATTAAGTTGTTAATCAGGAAGGAAAAAGTATTTGAGGAATCTATACTGAAATTTAGTTTGGCGTAACTAAGGTAGCGTTCGCTGAAATCATTTTCTCGATAACCTGAGTTTTCTAATTTTTTAAGTGAAATCGTATAGCCAAGCTTATTTACTGAATTTGAATGAGAAAATCCAAAACCATAAAAGGTTCTATAATTATTGCTCCAATTCCAAGAATCATATTTAGACTTATCATAAACGCCAGCATAAGTCATTATTTGAGTTATTGGATTTTTCGATGAACTCTTTGTAATAATATTTATTACACCGCCTATTGCAGTTGAACCATAAAGTGAACTAGCAGGACCTTTAATTACTTCAACTCGTTCTATATCTGTCAATGGAATCATTTCCCAAACAATGTCACCAGTATCGCCCGAGTAAAGTGGTACACCATCAATAGCAACTAACACACGAGTGCCTGCACCTTTACTATAGCCGCTCGAACCACGTATACTTACTTGGTCTAAAGTCATTTGCACACCTGACACATAACGAAGGACATCATCAAAAGTTGTAAAATTTTTTCTTGCTATAAAATCCGGCTGAATTATCGAGGTGCTGACTGTAAGGTCTTCTTTTTTCTGTTCAAACTTGGTTGCACTTACTACAATTTGTGGGGTCTCAATTGCTTGCTCTTGCATTACTATTTTCAATGGCGGATTAATATCCTTCACATCGTAATTTTCTATAATTTTTTTCTGATAACCTATTGCAGAAAATTGAATTGTATATTTTCCTAAAGGAACATTTTTTAACTCAAAAAAGCCTTTACTGTCAGTAGCTGTGCCGTAGTGCGTATTAACTAAAATTACATTAACACCTAAGATTGGAATTCCATCTGTACCAATAACCCTGCCAGTTATTGTTCCTGTTTGACTATATATTACTATCGAGCAAAGAAGCAACACTTGAGTAATTAATATCTTCATTACATTCAACCCCCTGGCGGTTGTGGAGGTGGATTATTAAAATCAACATTTATATTCACGTTTTGAGTCATCTTCCCTTTTTCAATAATCAGCGTAGCTGGCTGAGATTGATTGCCATTTACACAATAAACGCCTGCAACGAACCAATCTTTTCTATCCAGTGAAATTGTTTCCTTTGTAGATTGTGCAACAACAACATAATTATAACTACCTGCATCAAGAGTAGACAAGCTCGAATAACTATTATCAACTGAGTTGTAATTGTAAATTGTTGCTCCGTAAGGGATAGGACCAATAGCATAGCTTAAGTTTGGCGATCCAAAATCTTGTGCACTTTGTAATTTATTCTTGAATACGACCAACAGAGTTAACTTAACACTATCTGGCCAATTGCCTGAAAAGGTAATTGTTCCAGCAAAGCCTGTTGTCCCATTCGACTCAGGCAAAGGATTAGGCTCAATGCCTTTGTCACAACGTGCAATAAAAACGACTGAACTAAAAAGAAATATCAATAAATATTTTTTCATTGACACCGTTGAATCTATCATATCGAAATATAAAGGAAGAAAAGTAAATTTTCCTCACACAATTTAATTCGCTTTACTGAGTTAACAACTTTATGTTACTAAGTGGATTAAATATGTAATAACTATTTCAAAAGTTCATATAACAAAAACTACCTTAAACGGTAGTGTAAAACTAATTAACTTTAATTAACTTTTATTTGTTACTTTTAATTTCGCTCTAATCTTTAAGAATTTTATTGGATAAAATTACTGTGCCCCTGTAGTTCAATGGATAGAACGCGAGCCTCCGGAGCTCGAAGTGTGGGTTCGATTCCCGCCAGGGGTACTGAGAGCAAGGAAACGCTAGGTATTTAGAATGAAAAATATTGAATGCAGATAGTGCATAATTAGCAGATGGTTTTAATTACAACTAAATTGAAAATAACTTGGAGAAATTTATGAAGCGCTTTTTAGTATTTCTATTGCTATTAATTTCATTTTTCGGTTGTGCAAGATTAACAGAAATTCAAAAGCTGCCGATCGTTCCTTATCCCTCACAAATAATTTCATCAGATGGTAATTTTGTTTTCAATCAGCAGACAAGAATCATTTATGATTTTGAGAATAAAAAACAAAGCAGCATTGCAGACTATCTTGCAACAACACTAAAGAAATCAACAGGTTATCCATTTGAGTTCGAAAAAGATACCAACAACGTTAAAAGCAACTATATTTCTTTTAATTACATTAAGGATGAACAGCTTGGTCAAGAAGGATACGAACTTACAATAAGTCCATCTAAAATTTTGATTGAGGCTAATGAAGATGCCGGTCTTTTTTATGCTGTTCAAACTTTACTGCAGCTGCTTCCCCCTGAAGTGTATAGTAATACAAAAGTAAATAATGTCAACTGGTCAGTTAAATGCCTCCATGTTCGTGATTTACCAAGGTACAAATGGAGAGGAATGCATCTGGATGTAGCACGTCATTTTTTCCCAAAAGAATTTATTAAAACATATCTGGATATTTTAGCAATGCATAAAATCAACATTTTTCATTGGCATTTAACCGATGATCAAGGTTGGCGGATAGAAATAAAAAAATATCCTAAATTAACCTCAGTGGGAGCTTGGCGCGTTGATAGAGAGAATCAAGAATGGAACAAACGTGAACCAGCAAAACCTGGCGAGAAGGCAACCTACGGCGGCTATTATACTCAAGATGATATTAAAGAAATTGTAGAGTATGCCAAAGATAGATTTATAACTATTGTTCCCGAAATCGAAATGCCAGCTCATGCTATGGCAGCCTTAGCTGCTTATCCTCAGTTTTCATGTACAGGCGGTCCATTTCAAGTGCCAGTAGGGCAATATTGGCCTATAACAAATATTTTTTGTGCTGGCAATGACAGTACCTTTATCTTTTTACAAAATGTCCTTGATGAAGTAATAAAGCTTTTTCCTGGCAAATACATTCATGTTGGCGGCGATGAAGCTGATAAATCAGAGTGGAAAAAATGCCCTAAATGTCAAGCAAGAATTAAAAGCGAACACTTAAAAGATGAAGCCGAACTGCAAAGCTATTTTATGAAACGGATAGAGAAATTTTTAATTTCAAGAGGGAAAAAATTAATTGGATGGGATGAAATTTTGGAGGGTGGTCTTGCACCCGAAGCAACTGTAATGTCCTGGCGTGGAATTAAAGGTGGAATTGAAGCAGCAAGAAGCGGGCATGATGTTGTTATGACCCCTACTACATTTTGTTATTTCGATTATTATCAGGGCGACCCAGAAACAGAACCTAAAGCTATAGGTGGGAATCTTCCTCTTGAAAAAGTTTATTCTTTTGAACCTACTCCTACTGACAGTTTAACAGAGGATCAATCCAAGCATATATTAGGCGGACAAGCAAACTTATGGACAGAATATGTTCCTACACCATCGCATGCTGAATACATGTTACTTCCAAGATTAGCAGCACTTGCCGAAGATGTATGGACACCAAAAGAGTTAAAAAACTATAAATCGTTCTTGTTTAGAGTAAATGAATTAGTTAAAAAATATGAACAGCTCGGGTGGAATTATAGTAAAACGAATTTAGATGATTAATAAAAAATGGGTTGACAGCAGTAATTGTTCGCAAAATGTCAACCCACTTTCTTAGAAAAACATGCCGAGTTATTTTATCTTGGTACGAAAGTCAAAAGCTTATTTCTCACTCATAAACGGATATCTATAGTTTTTAGGTGGAATGAAGTTTTCTTTAATTGTTCTCGCAGATACCCATCTAATTAAGTTCAAGTAACTGCCTGCCTTATCATTAGTTCCACTTGCACGTGCACCGCCAAATGGCTGCTGACCTACTACTGCACCAGTAGGTTTATCATTAATATAAAAATTACCCGCTGCATTGGTTAATATTTTATCTGCAAGTTCAATTGCTTTTCTATCTTGAGCAAATACTGCACCAGTTAATGCATAAGCAGAAGTTTCATCGCAAAGATGTAATGTTTCTTCGTATTTATTATCATCGTAAACATAAACTGTTAATACTGGTCCAAAAATTTCTTCTTCCATTGTTTTGAATTTTGGATTTGAGGTTAAAATTATAGTTGGTTCTATAAAATATCCTTCTGAGTCACTGTATTTCCCACCATAAATGAATTCAGCCTCGCTTGATTTTTTTGCATATTCTATATAAGAAGTGATTGAACTAAAAGCATTTTTATCAATTACTGCATTCATAAAATTTGCGAAATCGCAAACATCACCCATTTTAATGGTCTTCAATTCGCTTATCATATAATCTTTTAATTTGTCCCAAATAGATTTTGGAATATAAGCGCGTGAAGCTGCTGAACATTTTTGCCCTTGATATTCAAAAGCACCTCGTATTAATGCAGTACCCAATGCTTCAACATCGGCACTTGTATGAGCAAAAACAAAATCCTTGCCGCCAGTTTCACCTACAATTCTCGGATAGGATTTATATTTAGATAAATTTGATGCTGCTGTTTTCCACATGCTTTGAAAAGTTGGAGTGCTTCCAGTAAAATGGATTCCGCCAAAATGTTCAGAAGCCATTACAGGATTTCCCACTTTTGAACCCGAACCTGGAATAAAATTAATCACACCATCAGGCAATCCAGCTGCTTGTAAAAGTTTCATTATCCAATAACCGGAATAAACGGCGCTGGATGCTGGTTTCATTAAAACTACATTTCCCATTATTGCTGGAGAGGTAGGAAGATTACCTGCTATTGATGTGAAATTAAATGGCGATACGGCAAATATAAATCCCTCAAGTGGTCGGTATTCCATTCTGTTCCACATACCAAATGGCGAGTGAAGTGGCTGCTGCTGGTAAATTTGCATTGCATAGTAAGCATTAAATCTAAAAAAATCGGCTAACTCTGCAGCAGAATCAATTTCTGCTTGAAACACGTTTTTGCTTTGACCAAGCATTGTAGCTGCATTTAATATATAACGCCATTCAGTTAAGCTAAGCAAGTCGGCAGCTTTTAAAAATACAGCAATTCTGTCTTGCCAATCCATTCTTGACCAAAACTTATGTGCTTCCATAGCGGATTTGATAGCTAAGTTTACCTCTTTTTCACCTGCTTTATGATATTTGCCTATTACTTTCTGGTGGTTGTGAGGTAAAATACAATTTTCGGTATCGCCAGTTCTAATTTCTTTTCCGCCGATAATTATCGGTATATCAATCTGTTGATTTTGCAATTCTTCCAATTTTGATTTTAATGCTGTTCTTTCTGGCGAGCCAGGAGAGTAGTTTTTTACTGGTTCATTTGGTGGTAACGGTACATTATAAATTGCGTTTGCCATAATAATCCCTTTTTTCGTTTTAAAATTATTTTCATACGAAAATTAGGAAATTTATTGCAAGAATGGGATATGAA
>JBGORM010000015.1 GCA_041538185.1 Melioribacteraceae bacterium 4301-Me
ATAATAGTTATACAATTTCACAAAAAAAAAGGAGAATCAATGAAAAAGCCACTTACTTTCTTTTCATTTCTAATTGTGCTTTTCTTATTAAGCACAGTTTCTAATGCTCAACTTGAATCAAGCATATCTGGTTCAAAAGCTGTTTTCAAGGTAGTGAAAATAGTAGATAATTATGTTTCTGAAAACCAATTTGTAAAACCCGATGAAGGTAAAAAATATATTGCTTTTGAAATTGTTGTTGACAATACCAAAGGCAGTAAGTCAATAACAGTTCCTTCAATGATGATAAAATTAAAGGATAAAGAAGGATACGAATATTCAATTGATATGATATCGGCTATGATAAAACCTAGCTTTGAAGGGACTGCAGATGCCGGTGACTTAACAAGAGGATGGATAGGTTTTGAAGTTCCTAAATCAACTAAGTTAGATGATTTAAAAATTGCCTATCGAGGATTTGCAGATAAAACAAACTGGTTAGAACTTAAAAAATTTAAAACAACTAAATAAAATTAAGGAGTATTGAAATGAAAAAAGTTGGTGGAATCATTGCTTTAATAGCTGGTGTTTTTGGTGTAATAGCTGCCCTAATAACTTTATTTGCTGGAGGTGTCGGTGGTGCGCTAAAAAGTGAAGGAGCTCAAACAGTTGTTATGTTAGGTTGGGGCGGAGTTCTATTTTCTTTCCTTACAATAATATTTGGAGCAATAACGATTGGTACAAAAAGTAAAACCGTTCCAATTTTATTAATTGTTAGCGCAATATTAGGTATTATCCTTGGCGGAACTTTTGTCGCAATTTTTATGGTTCTTGCTTTAATTTCTGGAATACTAGGATATTTTGGTGTCAAGAAAGAATTAAAAGCTACAAAAGTTAATCCAAGCTAAAATTGTATAACCCGTTCTTCAAGCCGACCGCCTCTTCGATGCGGTCGGTTTAGGATTTTTAATTTTGATTAACAAAAACAAGTTGTTGTTAAAAGTAGTTTAAGTAAAAAAGTTTTTAATAATTATTGGCGTTGGTAAGTTAAGCTGCATTGCAATGTTGGGCGGCGGCTTAAAAACCACGCCGTTATATGGCATTACGCTAACTCATTCATCAAACTTGATTTCCAATTTTTATATCTGTCTTCTTTCAGAGCTTGGAAAAATTCCGTTACATCTTCTGGCGAAAGAAAATAGAAAAAATATTTCCATTCTTTTTTAGCTGAACTAAGCAGTTCATTTAATTTTTCAAAATGAGCTTTACCATCTCTATATTTGGCTTTGTTCTTCTGGGAAGAATCTCCATCGTCTTTTATTTCAACAACGAGGATTTCATTTTTGTCTTTAAGCTTAATGAAATAATCTGGGTTGAAGTTTTCTCTTTTTACATGTGAGCTGCCATCTTCTGTTGGTTTGTAGGAATAAGGGAAATAATAAAAATTCTTATCTGGAGATTTGATAAAACTATCTATCTTTTCTATGTTGTTGAAAATTGAAGAGGTGAATTTATATTCCGGTGTGGATGAAACATAGATCACATTTAGTGGGGTCTTGAAATCAATTTCTTGCTGCTCAATTAAATTTTCTTTCAGAAATTTTATTTCATCCTCACTTCTACCGGCATATCGAACAACCGCTTCTTTAACTCTGTCGTAATTCTGTTTATCAGTTAAATATTGATTAAAAAGCGTTTTCTGTTCCGATGAAAGAGATTCTGATGAAGATTTAGTATAAAACACTTTTCCATTTGATTTGATACTGTTTTCACTGAATGATTGAGATGCCATTTCTTCAATTTTTATTTCTTTTAATGCTTTTGGAGTCATTTTCATTCGGGCTGCAACTTTTCCAAGTTCTCTGAACATTGGACCAAATGCTTGTTTAGCTATACCAAGATTTTCCCGACTTATAAATGACGCATCATAACCTTTACTTTCTAAATTCGATTTTAATAATTCTTGGATTCTTTTTAGTGGCCATTTTTTTGAAAGAGATTCATCTTTAGCTTTTAAAAATAATTTAATTTCTTTCGAAGCTTCTTCAAGAGAAACAATATCTTTCATTTCTACTGTAAATCTGAATGAACCGGTCTCGGAGTATTTGCTGGTTTCATCCCAAGTTTTACTTTGCGGTTTAAAATTTATTTCAGTTGGTTCTGATGCGGTTTCTCTTTTAGCTTCTGTTGTATCTTGTTCTGATGAATATTCAACATTGTAAAGAGGAAAGAGATATTTCTTGCGGTTTTCATCAAATCCCCAATTTATTCTGTTTTCAATTTCAAGAACTTCATTATACAGATTTACAATTTCATCCGTCCATCTTTCGTGATTGTTTATCTTAACATAAACAGGTTGTAATAAACCGGGTGGAATTCTTAATCCTCTTCCAAGAACTTGAGATATTAATAGCTTCGAATTAAATGCTCTTTGTTCGTGGGGAACTATCTGAAAAACATTCTTAACATCCCATCCCTCAGTAAGCATAGATACAGAAATTATCCATTCTACAGGATTATCCGCCTCATCAACTGTTTTTAGTAAGGCAAGATTTTCTTTCCTTACTTTTTCCGGTTGTGAAATTATTGATTCTATTTCCTCTTTTTCTCTTTGATTTGTTGGAATACCCGATGTTACCCAAATAACTTTTGTCGCAGCATCTTCGTAGGATATCTTCTCTTTATCGGAGATGAATTTTACTAATTCATCCCATACTTTTATGCAAGAATGAATTTTTTCCGTGATAATTATTGTAATCGGTTTAAGCTTGCCGGCATATTTTTTTGGGATGTCAATATGATTAGCATAAGTCTCAGAAAATCCTTTTTCTTTTTGAGATTCTTCCTCAACTTTATAATCAATTCTCTTAATAATTCCGTCTTCCATAGCTTGCTTTAAGCTGTAACGGTAAATTACATCAAAGAAATAATCATTATTTATATAAGGTGTGCCAGAAAGTCCAAGTAAATAATAAAAATCATATTCAGGATCAGTTAAGAACTCGAACCATTTTTTAACTGCTGAATCTGCTTCGCTGTAAATATGATGAGCTTCATCGTTTATTACAAGAGTTCTTCTACCTTTTCCTTTGAAGCTATCTGAAATAGATGAACCGGTTCTTTGATAAGCAGCGTGAATATTCTCAACGCAAATATCGCCTTCCAATATTGGAACATTTGCATTTTTTATTGCGGGCGAAGGATACGGCGAGTTTAACTCTTGTAATATTTTTGTTAGTACTTGATCACCGCTGAACAATTCAAATTTCTTTTTTAATTCTTCTTCAATGGTAAGTGAAGGACATAAAACTAAAACTTTATCAACAAGTCCCTCCGAAAGCATAATTACAGCAACCGCGTAAATTACCCAGCTTTTACCCGTACCAGTGGCTAAGTCTATGCTAAATGATTTTTTATCCCTTATCTTAAATTTGTTTAAGTAATCATCAATATTATTGAAATGAATTTTGAGATTTTCGGAGTTTGCGTAAGTGTATCTTGCGGCATCTTCCGTATTCTTGAAAGAGTTGGAAAGGAAATATGCAAAAGCTGTTCTTGCAGCTTCTCTTACATGTTCAAAATTATCCGTTGTAAGCGCATCTAAAAAAGATTCGTACTTGTAAACAAGCGGATTATTTCTTTCTTCTTCTTTTAACTTTAGAATCAGATCTTCGTTTTTGAATTGTAGGGGCATTGAAGTCCTTTTGTGTTTTTACAATTTTTAGTTCGTTGCCGTATTTATCAAGATAGATTATCATCATTTTCTTTCCGGTAAATAAATCTTGCGGAATCCTTATTACTGCTTTGGTTTTATCTTCCGATATTATTTTGTCTGACCAGAAAACTTGAGAGAGATTGAAATAATAGTCATTGTAATTAGTGTCAATCATTACCATTGAAAGCGTTTCAAAGTTTTCAAAATCTTCCGGATCGTAAACAAGCGTATTAGATTTGAACTCTTTAATTTCAATTACAAAATCTTTTTTGCCTTGATCTTCCAAAGTTGGATTGAGCGGTTCGTCTCTATAATATTCTGCTTGAACAACAGGCTGAGAGATAAAATCATAACCAACTGCGTCAATAACTTCATTAACATCATTTTCGGTTGAAGGCTGCTTTAGACTTCCGGCTTCTCCTCTTTCAATTAATGCTTTTAATACAGAGAGCGGGACTTTTAAGAAAACGTAACTTGTGTTTTCTATTTTGATTTCATCTTCCATAAAAGACATTGCAGTTACAGGAGCGACTACAAAAAATTTATCTCCGGCTTTTCCGCCAAGAACTGTATGTAAAGTTGAAACATATTCTCTGTCAATTATAAGATTTTTCTGTTCGGGGTAATTCCAAACAAAAGCGGAATATGTGCCAATGTAACCATCAGCGGTAAAGCCGTGTATTTTGTGTTCTTCCGGCCGTAAGCCAAAAAGTTGTGAGACGAATGGTTTGTAAGTCTGCCAGTCAAGATTTAGAATTTCCTTATTGTCATAAATTCCGGCATTGTAAAGTGTAAACTCTTTTGCTTTAAGCGGTTTTTCCTTTTCCGGTTTCTCTTTGGGTTGAATAAATGAAATAAGAAAATTTACTCTGCCAACTTTAACAGTTTTTTCTCCGGCTGAACCTTCTTCATTTTCGGTTACTTCCAAATCTTTTACTTTGAACTTTTCTTCCGGCAAGCAAAGAGAAAAGTTTTCTTCTGAATTTCCGCTTAAATTTTCTTCTATAAACTTTGCAAGGTTTTTAAGGAATGAATCTGTTATTAATAGATCACCCTTCCTTGCTTTTTCTGTTATAAAAAATAACCCACGTGAGTTTTTGAGATGTTCTTCAAAATTATCAACTCTTTCGTGTTCGCGTCTATCGTCCTTTTTTAATGAACCAATTTGGGTCGTAAGATTTAACATTCTTTTTTGAATTGTGTATATGGCAAGTTTACCGCAGTCTATTCCAATCCAGCGTCTACCAAGTTTTTCTGCAACTGCTAAGGTTGTGCCGCTACCAGCAAAAGCATCCAATACAATATCGTTTTTATTTGATGATGCTTCAATTATTCTACTTAATAAATCTTCTGGTTTTTGCGTTGGATAATCAAGATTTTCAAGAGCCATAGGGTTAATATGATAAATATCTGTCCAAATATTATTCATAGGGACACCTTTCAAATCATCTAAGTATTGCTTTACTTCTGGATATTGTGCATTTGCACCCCATCTAATCATCCCTACTTTATTTAGCTCATCATATTTTTTCTGAGAATATGTTTTCATTGCTGACCATCTATAGAATCCTCGATTGTCCTTGTATTTAAATCTATCCAAATAACCCTTTCCATAATCACGATATATTTTATTAAAAATATATTGATTAGAGCGTGTGTAAACAAAAATTGTATCTGAATCAGAACTAAATTTATTTGCAAGAGCTTTACTGCTACCCGTGTTGGTTGTCCTTTGCCAAATGATCTCATTTAAGAAATTAAACTCACCAAATACTTCATCAAGTGTTGCTTTTATGTAATGCCCTTTTTTATAATCAAGATGCACATAAATAGAGCCGTCATCCGCAAGAATTTCACGTAAAAAAATTAAGCGTTTACGTAAAAACTCAATAAACTGCGCGCCAATAATTTTATCGCGGTAAGCTTTCTCGCGGTCTTTCATAAAATCTTGCTTAGTTGCAAATGGCGGGTCAATGTAAATAAGTTTTATTTTGTTTTTGGTTTTGTATTTGTTTTCGCCACGCTGGTCTTCATAAATGGTTTTTAGTGCAAGCAAATTATCGCCAAAGATGAGCATATTCTGCCAACCGTCATCAAACTTATTGTCGCTGTTAAAAGAACGCACTTTTTGGAAAGGAGCAGCAAGTGTATTGGCAATAATTTTTTCTTTTGGTTCTTTGCCTTTGTAAATAAGTTTATAATCTTTAGTTACCTCAACAAACTCACTATCTCCGCTGTCAAACAACTTGGATTTATAATAAGAAGGGATCGTTTTCCCTTGCTGAATTAGCTCAATCAGTTTTTGTTTATCTTGTTCGGAAAGTTTCAATAGTTCACCAGTTTTTAATATTTGTTTGTAAATTTACTTTTCACTTAACAAAGATGCATTAAAAATTCATCTTAATCTGTGCGGAATGATTGTCTTCATTAAATGTAATTCCTTCAAAATACCAATTGCCATTTTTTAAATAACACTGGCTCATAACAAAACCCCCGAACCATCTGCTTCTCTTCATTCCGGCATAGCCGCGCAAATAGCTATCGGTTATAAGTTTAGCTGGTTTGCATAGTGTTTTTAATAAATCCCGCGTTGCATAACCAAGTACAGTCCTAAAACTACCAACCAATAAATCGGTTAATTGAAGCAATTGGCAGTCTTCATAAGATTGACATTCAACTGCTTTATGATTTGAGGAGCGATCATCAATTAAATCATCGCATTCTTCAATTTTACAGAATGCTTTTAATTCACCGAGCCGGTTTATAATTCTATTTTTATCAGTTCTCCTTTGCAAATGCTCGTAACCATCGAAATGTATTTTTGTAATTTCAATTGGATTATTTTCATCGCCTAAGTAGTGCATCCCGCCCTTAAAACCCATTCTAAATGTTGTCTCTATTTTGCTTGCATAATCGCGGTGCAAATGCATTTTAGAATGATTATCCAACTCACGGAACAATATAAATTTACAACCGATTAAATTTTCAAAAAAAGTATATTGTTTCTTCCCATTAACTCGTTCACCTAAAAAGAATGGTTCACTTTTTTTTAATTTATGGATAAGTGCCAGAGTGCCGATCTGTAGCCAAGAATCTACCAATGAATACTTTTTTGAATTTACTTGCTTAACTTGTTTCAGAGATATTTTTTCATTATAGCCTATATTTTTTCTTGCGGTTAATAGCAATTCCAAAAGCGATTTTTTCCCATTAACCGGTACTAAAAGCATACCGTGCCAAAAACCGTTTATCTGCGATTCATCGTGATATAATTCATATTTCATTTGTATCAAAAGCCAAAAAATTAGTTGCTATATAACGGCCTGCGCATCACCTGCGGCGAGCCGAGCGCAGCGAGGCGAAGCCGTCAGGTGGATGCGCGTGTTAGGCATCTCAAATCAAAACTTCTTTGACAATCCATATCATTACCAACAATGTGACATAAAAGGGCCATATCGAGAAAGAAAGAAGTGCTGCCAAAAATGTCTTTAGTATGTTTCCTACAGGAGTTACAGCATAGAGGTCTGAAGCGCTTATTTCTTGTTTGTGGAGTTTCTCGATAAAGGCGTTATAAGCCTTTCGGAACATTCTCTCCAGCGCCAAATAGTAAGCATCCAGAACCAGGAAAAGGATAGTTGGTATTATCGCCAAAAGTGCGTATTGTGGATTTCCCTTATCCGCTACTATGACAAGAATTGCTGAAACCAATGTTATACACCAAGCCTTGCACGACGCACTGTTAGAAGCCATCCTTTGAATGACTGATTGGCTAATCGTCAAGTGCGCTTGTACAGCCTGGGAATTTTCTCTGTATTCATTGTCTCTAGACATAAGCAACCCCCTAATATTTTTCGCGGATAGCGATTGCTTCTTCGACCCAAGCCGCCAAGTTGCGCTTGATATAGGCATAGACATCAGTGCTTACAGAGTAAGGAGGGTCGTATGCTTTCACGATACTTGATAATTTTGCTCCATCTCGTTTCATCGTAAAACCATCGAAGGGATTGCTTCCTTTTGACGACTGACGGCCTTCCCTGTCTTGTAGGTTGTGTATATATATGCCAAGCAATCCCTTCCCATCATTCCAGGACTTCTCAATTTCGTAGTTAATCCATTTTCTTCCTGCCGTATGAGTTCCTATCAGAACAATTGTACAGGATTTGCCATTCAACTGCTCGTCAATCCAGTTTCTTATTGCTTGGTCTCCGCCACGTGTAATAGATTCCCACTCATTGTCTGTTACAGGAGCATTACCTTCAACAACACCCATATTCCTCACTTGTGCCGCTCGCCAATTGTCTTCTTTGTAGTGGAAACTGTAGAAAACTCTACGTGCCATTGTAATTTCTCCTTTGATTTCGGTTGAGATGCATAACTATTAA
>JBGORM010000016.1 GCA_041538185.1 Melioribacteraceae bacterium 4301-Me
CGTAAAATTATTTTTGGTCTGATTTTGACAATTTCAATAATTTTTGGACTATCTCGATTGGAAGCTCAATCTGAAATAACACCAGGTCCATTTAAGTGTTGGTATAATCCTAATGTGGAAGATTGTGATACGGGCGGCATTGTTGGTTGCATTGATGAAGCTTGTTAATTGTCCATGTATTACTTATTGAGTCCGTCAAATATGTTTAATTTTTCTTTTATAATAAACGTAAAAATATAGAATAATGTTTTTGACGGACTCATATTATTATTGAATTAATGATGGTAAATTATATGATTAAGTATAATGCTGTAATTCTAATCATAATAGTATTTGTTGCTTGTTCATCTAATGAAAATAATATACAACAAGTTAAATTTATTGATGATTCAAGTTTAATTTTATTGGATTCTCTAATATACGAAAACAATGATAGTAGTGCTTTTATTGGTATAATGCGTGACCTTGAAATTGTAAAAAATAAAATTTTCATATCAGACAGAAGCAAATCAAAGATTCATGTTTTTGATGATGATCTAAATTATTTAAAATCTTTTGGCCTGTACGGTAAGGGTCCTCATGAATTTACACAAGCACCTTATTTAACGAAAATTAACGATACTTTAGTGGTATTTGATAGATCTATAAAAAAATTATTCTATTACAACACGAACCTAGAAGTTGTCAGAGAAATTACTCTACCGTATAAGTTTTTTTATATGACTCACGATCCAGTTATTATTGGTGATAGAATAATTATGTCAGCTAATAATAAATTAGTGCGCAAGTTAAATGGAAATATCTCAGGTCTAACAACTGTATTAATTATTGATAGACAAGGGAGAATAATTGATCAATGTGCCAGCTTATTAGATGATTATTATAAGAATTCAGATTTATTATATTTTGCACTTAACAGTTCTTCAAATATTTCTCGAGGTTTTGATAACAGTTTTTTTGTTTTACAACTCGCGACCTACAAAATTCAACAATTTGATTATTACGGTAAACTAATGAAAATTTTTGAATATAAACCGAAGTTTTATAAAACTCCACCAGACGTGAAAGCCAATTTTTATATTAGTGATATAAGAAAATTGTATAAAGTATATTATTCAAGAGCTACATATTTCTATGGGTTATTTTTTGATCCCATGACAAACCTATTGCTTGTTGGTTATCGAACATTGCATGCCGATGAATACCAGACTAAGTCTTTTTTAGATGCAGACAATTATTTATTCATATTAAATAAAAATGGAGAATGCATATTGGATGCAAAAATTCCTGGTTATGTTGCCGCTGCAGATAATGGGATTGTTTATGTAGTTGTAGAAGAATCAGATGAAAAATTAGTAATACTCAAATATAAAATTGAGAAAAAGTTTGAGACTAACTCGTAGTTTAACTGTAATAATAATTATCTGTTTTATCATACTTATTATCTTGGGCATTGTATTTTATCAAAAGTTACAATTGGAGCAAAGGCTTATTAAACTTAATTACGAACATGAACAATCTGAAAAATATTTAAAATCAAAAAGTGAAATTGACGGTAAATATATTTGGGATTTAGGATTAATTTCAAAAGAAACATTCTACAGTAGAAAGCCCAAGTTAGTTAATAGAATGAATATTTTTATTTTGTATGATTCGATTGGTTGTCTGAGGTGTTATGAATTTCATAGAAGCAACCTACTTAGTAAAATTGGACCAGAGAATATAATAGTAATTTATAATCGAGAACTAAAGTTTATTAAAAGAGATTTTAGAAAAGCAAGGATAATTAATTTAGAAAAGCGAGAAGTTAAATATAATCAGTTAATACTTTTAGTAAATAGTTCTGGTAGAATTGTTTACTCTGATTTTCCGCAATATCAATTAATAAAAAATAGAAGTGAGGAATTCTATAGAATTGTGAGCAGATACTTTGAGAAATGAATAAATTTATCATTTTACTTTAGCCAAACAGAAGTTGTAGACTAAAAAAATTCAAAACCTAAATTTGAATGAAATTCAGAGACGCTGATATTACCTTCAGATAAAACGCTACTTATAGAAAGAATTAAATTGTTTAAGAAAACAAGAAATAAAAAGAGGATAATTCTTGTCAGCTATAATTGAGAGTGTAGTTTCAGCAAAATTAAAAAAAGATGCGCTCTTCTATTTCACTCGTATTTCTTATTTAGTATTAGTCTGTTCGGTCTCTGCTATAGTTCTTTTTCACTGGAATAGCCAAAATTATAATCCTTCTTCTTTAATAAATAATCTGAATTCTGTTTTTCTATTTCTTCCAGAAAAGATTGTGATACTTCTTGTAACATAACCGTGCTGCCGATAGTTGAGTTGAGCTTAGCTATACTTTTGTTGTTCTCTCTTTACAATGAGAAAATAAGATTGGGAAGAAAAATGATATCAATAACAGTCTAAATTTCTGTTTAGAATTTTTCTTTTGTATGGCATTTATTGTTCTATTATAAGAAATGCAAGTGACTGTGGGTGTTTTGGAAATGCTATAAAGAGTGATTTTGGTTGGGGGATGGTTGGGAGGAATGCTTTCCTTCTTCTTCTTTCAATTGTTGTATTAAAAAAAGAGAATAGAAACGCTTGGCGCCGGGCGAAATAAAACAATAAAAACAAAATGATTGGAGGTAAAAATGTTAAAAAAATATGCCCAGTTTTTTTGGGTATTAATCTGTGTAATAATTATTTCTACCTCTGTTAATTTACAGGGTAAAACCACTACATCGGGTAATTGCATATTCATTCATCCTGACTATGATTGTCCTCAAAGCACATATGGAAATTGCCTGTGTGATACAATAATTATTACACCATAAAACTTTCTTAAGCAAGGGTAACAGATATATGTTACCCTTGGAGAAAAAAACCATTTTAATAATTATGAAATTTTTTAGTAAAGGAATAAGGGAAGGTATTTTGCTTGTAAAAATCCTCGCATTTTTACTGATTATGGTTATTATTTTTTCGTGTGATGAAGGGGAAAAGTATTCAGTTTATCATTCTAAATATACTCCCAATTATAAATTGGAGTGTGTGGATAGTATTACCTACAAAAACACCAGCAAGAATTATTTGGGATTGATTAAAGATATTGAGTTTTGGAATGGTTACATTTTAATAATAGACCACCATTTTAAGAAACTGTGGGTGTTTGATAAAAAAATGAATTTGTTGAGGTCAATTGGCAAAGAAGGGAGAGGTCCTGAAGAATATACTTTCCCGCCTTATATTTGTGCAGATAACAAAAATTTTATGCTAGTTGATTACAGAACAAAAATTATTAACGTTTATGATAGTAATCTTAATTTCATAAAAAAACTGTACCTTCCAAAAGATATTTTTTACATGTTATATGCACCTATAAAATTGAAAAATTATTTTATTATCCCCGCATCAAGTTATTTATCACTTGATTTAAAGAAAAATTTCTACGTTGCTAAGTCCCTTTTTGTAGCAGATTCAAATATGAATTTTGTAAAAGAAATATTACCATGGGACGAAGCTTATAAAAACGAAAATGTTTATGCTATATATAATAAAGCAGTATTGCTGACTAAAGGTAAAGCAAATACTTTTTTTGCAAGACAACAGGCATCTATGTTAATACACTATATAGATAGTGAGCTAAATATTATTAAGTCGTTTGGGATTAAAGCTAAATTCTTTAAGGAACCACCTGATATGAAAATTGAGAATGTGGCAAAATCATTGGATGCTACTGCAGAGTACGGGTCAAAAACCACAAGGTTTGAAGCAATGGGTTTTGATTCAGTTAATAATCGATTGGTAGTATATTATGTTAATTTACGAAAAGAGTCTTGGTATAATAGGTCGATGTTAAGTGGTACACATTATTTACAAATATATAACTCAAACTATGACTGTATTTTTGATGATGAAGTTGATGGTCGCCTGGCTTTTGTAAATAACGAACTAATATACTTATTAACTGATGAAAATCCCGACTTTGTAAGGATTAAAATATATCGACTTCGTGGACTTTAATATCACCGAAAAGTATATGAAGTTTATTAATAAAGTTATAATAATTTCCCTTTTGATAGGCTTGGCTATTCTTTTAGCTATTAAGAGAGATAATTGTAGTAAATATAAAGAGACTATAAAAAGACTTTATAACATTGAACAGAAAGAGCTGAAGCTTGAAGGAGAAAAAATATGGAATGTAAGTAATGTCTCTGCAAATTTTTTTTCTAATCTATCTATTAATAATAAAGAAAATTTTACAAAAGTCATATTCTTTGCTTTAGATAGTTTAATTTGTATGAAATGTTATAATTATGTTATAAATAAGTTGAAAGAATTATTAAATTGTAATGATGTATACCTTGTAATTTATACTTCAGAGGAATTTTCGAAATTTATTAAACAAGATTTCATTATTGGTAAATATTCTAAAAAAGTATTTTATTCTCTTTATAATGAAAGTGGAACACGTAAAAAGAAAAGTATTAATAACGATTTTGTCATATCTTTATTAGATCTGTACGGTAATGTTGTAAAAGCACATATTGTAATGAGCAACTATTTGGAAAGAACTAAATTGTTTTTTTCATATTTAGAAAAAAATGTAAGTTCTAATTTAAACAAGTCAACAATTTTTTAATATAAGTTGGTTTAAGATTTATTTTTAATTTTCCTTTTAAAGCATCTATAATTAATACTAATTAATACACTACTACAAAAGAAGTAAAAAAACAAATAACAGAATAGCTTTAAGCTGATAAGTTAACAATAATGAAAAAGAAAAAACAAAACCTTAACATTTTTTACTTGACAAATTATTTTTTTTTAGATTGCCTTTAGAAAACAGGTTAAAGATTAAATGAAATCTTTCCCGCTAAATAACTTCAAATTACAAAGCGGTCAATTCTCATATTCAAACCTAATTTACAATTCTTTCTACTATCTGTTAGCCTCAGTGCTAATCTTTTCTGGGATAGCAAAAATAATAGATGTAAACCCATTAATAGAGGTGCTGCAACAAATAAAACTGCCAAATGATTTGGTAATTGTAATAGCAACGATATTGCCAATAACGGAAATAGGATTAGGAATAATGCTGCTGCTAAAGATAAAACAAAGAACATCAATAAAAATAACAGTGATACTTTTTTTAGTTTTCTTTTTGTTTAGTGTTTATGGAATGGTAATGGGTATAGAAAAAGATTGTGGATGTTTTGGGAATGCAGTAAAGAGTTATTTTGGTTGGGGGATGGTTGGGAGGAATTTTCTTTTGTTAATAACTACAATTTTTTTAGAGAAAAGTAAAAAGAATTACCTCAGCGCTGAGGGAATTATATTAACAAATAAATAATGGAGGTAGCAATGTCAGCAAAAATAAAACAAAGAGTGAGCAAAGCAGCGATGTTAGGTGCCATAATTTTATTTGTATTTCTTATGTTTTTTAACCTACAAATAACAACACAGCCCATTAAAGATGGCAGTATAGATTTTGTGGGGTTAAAAATAGCTTTAACAAATAATGATAGTCATGCCGCACCAACAGGTTGTTCTTTATTATGGTGTGTAGGACCAAATCTTTATTATTGTTATGATGTAGCTGGGTTTGGTCCAAATTGTGCTCCTTGTGGCTCTGGCTGTTGAAATTATTTATGAAGAGAGGTTGTCCAAAAAGTAAATATTCAATTATATAATTTGTAAAAATTCGTGGAATTCCTATCATATCATATAAAAATATTACTTTTTAGACAACCTCATGTTATTATATAATTTAATGTTAAAGAAGATGGTATGAAGATATTATATTATATAAAAAATGTAATGGTAATTTATATATTATTGTTAGTGAGTGTGTTATATTTAACTTTCATTCAAATTAAACTAAGAAGTAAAATTTACGAACTAGAAAATATTAAGGAAAATATCTTAACTGAAAATATATTTCTAAATGCAACTCAAGAAGTATATAAAAATTATTGGGAAACTAAAAAAGTTTCTTTTAAGGATTCAGAGCATAGAAATTTTAGGTATATGACTGAAGCGATAAAGAAACATAATTTTGCTGTTTTAATATTTATAAGGAGTAACTGTGGTGCTTGTTTTGATAGCGAGGTACCAATTTGGAATGAATTTAGAGAAGATGTGAAATCAAAAAATGGAATTATGTTTGCAATTAATATATCTGATAATAAGGACATTACAAAAAGATACACTCAGCCAGGGTTATTATATTTTCCAATAATAAATGGAAATAAGAATTCATCGGATTTGAGATTAAACAGGAAATATGATTTATATGCTCCTATTGTAACATTTATTGTAAAACCTGACCTGACTATTTGGAAAATTCACGTCTCATTTTTTCAACATCCAGAATTAACTCAAAAATTTTGTAACATGTTTATAAAATCAATAAATAAAGGTAATTAATGATTAAAAGTAATTATTTGCTATCGTTATTAATCTTTCTGATTTTTTTTGTCTCTTGTAATAAATCAGAGAATAAACACATTAATACTTATAATAATTATAATAATATCAATATTAATTTAATTAGAACTGCAGACAATTTTGGTAACCTTTTTAAATTAGAAAAACAAATTTCTCTAACTGGAAAACTAATAGGTAGTATACAAAAGCTAAAATACTTAAGTAGTGGAGATATTTATATTATTGATGCTGCAACAAAGCATTTAAATGTTTTTAACTCAAGTGGAAAATTTTTAAGAACTATTGGTGGAATAGGAGAAGGCCCAGGAGAGTACCTTACTGCTAATGATTTTGTTATTGACGACAGCCTTAATATATACATTCTGGATGGAAGATTAAGACGAGTAACAGTTTTCGATGCTAATGGAAACTTGAAGCGTACTATTAAAATAAACGATTTCGGTGAACATATGATTATAGCTAAAGATCAAATTTATTTATATAGTAGTATGAATATGGGAGGAGGTGAGGCTGCTTCTTGTTACGACTTGATAACAGGACATAAAATGTTTGAATTTGCAGCACCAACCAGTTTTATTAAAATGCTGATATCCAATAAGTATGTAGGAGTTGTGCTTGATTGTAATTGTCTGGAATATTTTAATAACAAAATTTATGTAATAAATCCTCTTCAATACGCAATCAGAATATTCGATTTATCGGGTAAAGAGGAAAAAATTATATATGGGAAATCTGATAACTTTCAGCCAATTGATGCGTCCAGGAAAGTTGATCGTGCAAATCCCCTAACGGAATATGTAAAGTCTCTCTTAAATAATATAAGAATTAATAATAGTTTGATTATTATTTCGTTTATATCTTTTGTAGGTTCACAAAAACCTTCTACTTTTCTCGATTTTTATACACTTGAGGGGGTAAGACTAAACAGCAAATCAATTATCTGTCCAGACCAATTTCCGAGAATTTCTTTTTTCCCGATGGATATAGATAAGGAGGGATATTTTTATGGCTATACACAGCCTTCGCCAAATAATAATAACCTTCCAAATCCTGTTATATTAATGTATAAATTTTTAGCATATGAAAAATAGTATTTCTAACCAGAAGTGGTTGACTCTGACCAAAACTTAATTAGTTGATTTG
>JBGORM010000017.1 GCA_041538185.1 Melioribacteraceae bacterium 4301-Me
TAAAAGTAAAAAGGCAAAAGGAAAGAGATAAAAGTAAAAAGGCAAAAGTAAAAAGATGGAAGTAAGAAGGTAAAAGATTTAGAAAACAATCTTCCGTTTTATCTTTTTACTTTGTCCTTTTGCTTTTTTACTTAATTATTATACTTTTTACTTTATCCTTTTTTCTTTTTACTTTACAATCTGTGGGAATAAATCATGTACAAGTCATTTCAACCACCAAATCGTATTTTAATGGGACCCGGGCCATCAAATGTTCATCCTCGTGTTCTTGAAGCTTTATCGAAACCAACTTTAGGTCACCTCGACCCAAAATTCATAGAGCTGATGGATGAAATAAAAGAATTGCTTAAATACACATTTAAAACGGAGAGCGATTCAACCTTTGTACTTTCTGGTCCAGGTAGCTTAGGAATGGAAGCATGTTTAGTAAATCTTGTTGAACCTGGTATGAAAGTCGCAGTTTGTATAAGCGGATATTTTGGAAATCGAATGAAACAGATAATTGAAAAAATAGGTGCTATTCCAATCGTAGTAAATGAAAAGTGGGGACGCGCAGTTGATCCGCAAAAACTGGAAGACACATTAAAAGCTAATCCGGACGTTAAAGTCGCTGCATTTGTTCATGCTGAAACATCAACAGGAGTTCTCCAAGATATTAAAACACTTTCTGATATTGCACATAAATATGATTGTCTTGTTGTTGCTGATACTGTAACTTCATTGGGTGCTGTCGAAGTGCGAGTAGATGAATGGCAATTGGATGCAGTGTATTCATGTTCACAAAAAGGATTATCATGTGTGGCTGGAATGTCACCCGTTACTTTCAGCGAACGAGCTATTAGCCACATTAAAAACAGAAAAACTCCAATTCAAAGCTGGTTTAACGACCTTAATTTATTAATGAGTTATTGGGGGAACAATCCAAAGCGAGCATATCATCACACAGCACCAGCGAATCATTTTTATGGAATTCATGAAGCTCTCTCTATATTAAAGGAAGAAGGAATTGAAAACTCGTGGAGAAGACATAAAGAAAACAGTGCGAAGTTTATACAACGGCTGTCAGAATTGACCACTACGTGTAAAAAAATTAATCTTGAACCGCTTGTACCCGAAGGCGAAAGAATACCAAACTTAATTGCGGTAAAAGTCCCCGAAGGTGTTGATGAAGCAAAAGTAAGAACCGAGCTTCTTCAAAAACATAATTTGGAAATCGGAGCTGGACTTGGAGAGCTTACCGGAAAAATCTGGCGCATAGGATTGATGGGCTACAACTCGAATGAAAAGATGATTGATTACTGTATAGGTTCGTTGAAAGATGTGTTGAGTTAATTTTTTAGCGTTCAGTTAGAAACTAATGATTATATGTGAACGTGGGTCTGTCCGACTTAAGTCAAGATCTTATCATGTTGAAAATGTAACGGACTGAACCGACTTTCGTTACCCATTTTCGGGAAGTGTTCAGACCTACCAAATTGTCCCTCTTAAGATAAAAATACCCCTTATACAAGCAATTCTTCTTCAACTTGAAAATCTTTTTGATTTTTTAGCCAAAAATCCTTCGATTTTGAGCTGAATTCAAGGCATTTAAATCACTCTTTAAAAAATGTACGCAATCATACTGATTTGCTTTTTTGAAATAACCATTATATTTGTAAAAATATGATTAAGGTCTGAACGGCGTTCCGCCTACATTGTAAGTCGGTTCGCTGAACCGACTGATGCTTAGTCGGAACAGCGTTCCGACCTACAAAGCAAGTCGATTCGCTGAATCGACTAAGGAGAGCCTGAAATGCTTAAAAAAATATTTATAACAGTAGTCGGTGCTTTGTTAATCCTCAACTCGTGTAACAGCAACCCAGTTATACCGCCGGAGATACAACCCGGTAGAAGGGATTACACGTGGACGGTGGACACAGTTAATTACCCGAATTATTTAACTAGAATTTGGGGGAGTTCTCCGACTGATGTATGGTGTGTGGGTCCCGCTGGGGATCTATATCGAACTATTTGGCATTTTGATGGAGAAAAATGGTCTACTGACAATATTTTTCGTCCTATTTCACCAGCATCTGTTTTTGGTTTTTCGAATGATAATGTATATATCGGTACAGGTCGGGGCAAAATTTGGCATTTCGACGGAACGGTCTGGACTGAGGTAGCTGCATTAACAAAAGACGGACACAATAATATTGCGTTTGATAATATGTGGGGCGAATCACCAAACGACTTTTATGCTTTCGGAGCGTACGCAGAACAAAATAATTTATACAATAATAGTGTTATTGCACATTATTCCAGCAGTAATTGGACAATACTGAATACAGATGGACTGCAGGGCATTGTTGAGCGTTTTTATAGAAATGAGCCGGACAGGAAATTTTATGTACAAACTTATAAAATTGGCGGGGGACAATATCCCGATAGCACACTTATATATGAATATACACCAGTACTTTTAATCCCTAAAAAATATAACAGGATTTACGGAAGTATAGAGACAAAGGGGCAGCAAGCAGATATTAGTGTTATTAACGGCGAGGTTTATTTTGTTTTAGGGAATGAAATAGCGAAGCGGGTAAATAATAAATTTCAGACTTATTTAACAGTAGACAATCCTAATTTTTACCAGCGAATTTGGGGAAGAAATTCAAAAGATATTTTTCTTTTGATGACAGACGGCTTAGCTCATTACAATGGAAACGACATTGAATATTTATTTTATTTCAACAAACCAAGAACCCAAATTTATATTGGCGGTGCAGCATTATTTGATAGTGAAGTTTTCTTTTTGGCAGATGAATTCTCAACGGGTTTATATTTAATCTATCACGAAAAATTAAATGATAGAGGTTAAAGCTTAATAATATCCGGAGACAGTGCTGGAACACTGTCTCTTTTGAAAGAATAATCCTATCAAGGTTGGCTGCCTTAATTTTTCATTCATTAGGATGAAATGGACTATTCTGTTTTTAAACCTAATAAAATTTTATCAACAAAAAAGGAGGTTAACCACAGAAAAAATCATAATAGCTGTTTCAAAATTAGAGATAAGGTAAAAAAAGAAGTAAAAAGCTCAATGATTTTCAAATCAAAAAAAAGAGGAAGTTATGAAAACTATTAGAATTCTTACTGTGTTATTCTTCTTAGTAATTAATTTTTATAATATTACTTTTGCACAAGAAGAATACTCCAGCAATTTTATCGCAGCGAAAAATATTCAAAGATATTCTCAATTAGGCACTACATATTATTCTTCCGGTCCACAGGAACATTATTATGCTGGGCTCCAAGATGATGAACCAGGAGATGCAAATATGTTTAGATTGAAAGTTGCTTATGATCTAAGTTCAATTCCGTCAAATGCAGTGATCCAAAGTGCAGAGTTAACATTACAGGGGAGATATACATCAAATTTCCCTTCGGAGTATACCCAAACTTGGGTTTACATTAAGAAGTATGAATATAGTTTTAATGAAATTTCCGAAACAGTATGGCAAATTATGGACACTTCCAAAACTCTATTTAGTACAGCAATTCCTAGAACCGTTTATAATTTTAACACAGTACAAGAATTCACTTCTGATTCTGATTTAAGTAAGTACGTAAAGAGTAAGTTGGGAGGGTCATTATACTTAGCTATAATGTCCGACGAGAGTTTCTATACAGGATATTCGGCAAATGTTCTTGATTTTTATAATGGACAAGTCAAATTAAAAATAATCTACACAGTACCTCCATCAGTTGTAACAATCACTGCCGATAATAATTTTACAGATAACAGTGGACAAGGAACTCATGGTTCGATAAAAGTTGACGACAGCATAATATATACAGCCCCCTTTCCCTTTCAACGAAATACCGGAACAAACGTAACATTAGAGGCAGTATCCCCACAAACAGACAATCTTGGTTATCAAGAAGTATGGCATACTGGTTCCTATAATCCAAGCGAGTGGCGAAGAAATGGTATATTCAGATCCAATGATAATCCATATAGTTTTACAGTTTCATCCGATGATAATAATAAAACCCATCAGGCACAATTTAGACAATTACGATTTACAACAAGCGGTACACTTTCAGAAGACGAAACATGGTGTGCAAATGTCACCTTAACCGGCAATGTTACAGTTCCTTCTGGCATTACTTTAACTGTAACCTCTGATGTCACAGTTAATTTCAACGGCTACGGTATTTTACTTTACGGCGGCACCGTGAACTTCCAAGGCGGCGACCCTAATTGTGTTTACTTAAAACAAAGCGGCTCGTTAAAAGGATACTTTGGAA
>JBGORM010000018.1 GCA_041538185.1 Melioribacteraceae bacterium 4301-Me
TGTAACAGCAACCCAGTTATACCACCGGAAGACCAGCCTGGTAGAAGGGATTATGTATGGAGTATTGATACTCTTGATATGCCAATGAATGTAGTAAGTTCAATTTGGGGTTCATCACCACAAGATGTGTGGGCTGTAGGAGGAGGGGGTACCGCAGATGATAGATTATGGCATTATGATGGCAATAAATGGAGTGCATATACAAAAGAACCAATATGGTGTACAGGATATACAATCTATGGATTTTCGGCGAATGACGTATGGATGGGTGGCGGGGCTGGAGTGGATGGTTTAGGAGCTGGTATCTGGCATTATGATGGTAACAAATGGAGTAAAAATTTTATTTATAATGTAGAAGGTGCATATGATGTAATCATATATGATTTATGGGGAACATCTCAGAATGAAATTTATGCTTGTGGCAATATTTACTATAGAGTCGGAGACGAAAATAAATGGCGTGGTTTTGTTCTTCACTATGATGGTTCAACATGGAAAGAGGTTATTAAAGCAGATTTTAATTCTCAATTCCTTACTATCAGAAAAGAACAAAATATAATCTTTAATAAAGTTTATGTTTTTGCTCTTAGAACAAGTCAAATTGCAAGTGATACCGTTTCTTTTTATGAATTAAAATTAGACAGTAATGAAATAAAAGAAATATATTCTGCTCCTGAGAGTCAAATTGTTTTTGGAAATATTCATTATATAAATGGAAAAGTTTATTTTCTAATAGGGCAAGATGTATATAGGTATATTAATGGTAGTTTTATAAAACAGTTCTCTTTAGCTTACCCAAATTTTGGTTATCAATTTTATGGAAGGAATGAAAAGGATATATTCGTAAGAATGAAGGACGGACTTGCACATTTTAATGGGGATAATCTTCAATACCTTTACACTTTTCCATTATATACAATAAGTATAATGAACGAACCAATTTTATTTGATAAAGAAGCATTTTTTATAATGTGGCAGCCTGCTTATGCACGAAACATGGTATTGCACGGCAAACTAAAAAAATAAAGGAGGTAAAAGCTAAAGAAAAAAAGAACAGTGTTCCTTACTGTTGTTTCCTTGTAACAAGAATAGCTTGTTTAGGTTGGCTACCTAATAAGTAGTTTTTCTTCTTTTTGCTATTCTGTTTTAAATATAACATTTTTTAACAAAAA
>JBGORM010000019.1 GCA_041538185.1 Melioribacteraceae bacterium 4301-Me
AGGAGAATAACAATGAAAAAGTTCATGTTGTTAGTTCTCATACTTGTATTATTAACTAGCATGAGTCTTGCTCAAAAAATAATAAGGGGCTCAGCATATTTAATGGGCTCGGGCACAAACATTGTCAAAGAAGTAATAATTGATAATAAAAAAGTGATTAGTACGAATTATTATTCAGGGGCTTTATATGCCATTGGATATGATTTTATTAGCGGTTCATCTGACACAACTCAAAATACATACAGAACATATTTCGAGTTTGACTTAAGTTCTATCCCAACTACTGCAACAATTGATACTGTTGAAGTAGATTATATTAATGGAATTAGTGGTTATACACTTAAGTTAACACAAGTTGCAACAATAAATCCTAATGACGATGCTGCAAACTGGGCTGCGATAGGAAATGGAAGCACACTTCATTCGGGATTACCTTACAATGGGTCCAGCTTTATTTCAAATTCAATTAAAACTGTTATTCAAAACTCACTTCCAAATAGAAAAATAATTATTGGTGCTTTATCAGAAGCTGAAACTACAGATGGTTCCTTTACAAGCATGACTTTAAATTTAGATGTTAAATACAGATATCCTGCCGCCTTGTTAACTCTGCAAGCTCGTAATGATTTATATGGTAGCAATGGTGGAAATATTGGCGTTGGTATATACCCAAATGCAGCGGTCTCTTATCCGAGTCCTTATACCATACCAAATGTGTATGAAACAGACCGTCTTAATCTTGCAGCTTATGATAATCAGATGGTCAATGGGAAGATTTGGTTCTTTAACGATACTGAATATCCGTGTGAAAAAAGTCATTGGTATAAAGATAAATTCGGAACTCTTAATGACTTAGGTCAGTTATATTCGTTTACAACTAGCCCATTAACAATGGATGATAACGGAGCTTCTTTTGTGGCGTATTTAAAAACGACATCATATACAACAAATGGAATAATTTCTTCAAATGAAAAATGGTTTTCTGATGTAACATTAACTGGTAATGTTTATGTTCCTAGCGGTGTAACATTAACAATAACTTCTTGTGCAACTGTTAATTTCAACGGCTACGGTATTTTACTTTACGGCGGCACCGTGAACTTTCAAGGCGGAGACCCTAATTGTGTTTACTTAAAACAAAGCGGCTCGTTAAAAGGATACTTTGGAA
>JBGORM010000020.1 GCA_041538185.1 Melioribacteraceae bacterium 4301-Me
TGTTATGTTAAAAAACAACAAAAATATCCGGAAGCAAAATTTTTTATTTAAGGATTCATAAAATCACTCAATAATATAAGACTCAAAAGTTCTTTATCAGAAATTATTATTTCATACTGTTATAAACAGTCATCCTCAATTGTAAAATACGAGGCGCTGCAAAATTGATATTAAAATAAAAAGTGTCGCCGCACACTGCGAAAAGCAAAGATTTAACTTGCAATGACAAATCAAAACGGTCAACACCAAAAATTAATAAAATATGAAAAGAACTTAATTTTTTGTTATTTGTTTATTTTACTATTGCTGTAACATACTCTTGTTGATTGAGCCAAACGGTTCTTATTCTATTAAGTAATTTTTTACTTATTCTAATAATTGCTTTATTTGGCGGCATCCTCTGGCAAAGTTTTCCATAAGCCATCTGTAAAGCCGGGTCTTTTCGTATAGCTGTCCATGCTGCTTCTATCAAATAATTTCTTATATATTTGTTCTGCTGTTTTGTTATGCCAAGATTAATCTCTTTGTCAGCTGATGAATATATTGCGGGAGAAAATCCGATACAACTTGCTAATTCGTCCAAACTCTTAAATCTGGTAATGTCAATAATTTCAGAGTATAAAATAATAGCAAGAATAGAACCTATGCCGGGTATAGTTTTTAGTAATCTTACTGTTTTATCAGCTTGCGGATCTTTTGCTATAAATTCTTTTATCTTTTTTAGTATTTCTACCAATTGACTGCGTATAAAATTCAGATTGTTCAGAAGTTCATTTAATGTAGCCTTAGCTTCCTCATGTTCGATATCTAAGTCCCTCAATGCCTTAATGAATCTTTGAGACCAGTGCTTGGTTTGAATATCCTCCGGGACTGAATATCCTAAAAACAATAGCAATGATTTGATTCTGTTTTTCTGTCTGGTTTGATCACTTACTAATTGTCTTCTTAATCTTACCAAGGTTCTTAAGGCTTCAGCTTTCGAAGAAGGAATATATATGCCCTCTAAATGTCCAACACTAAGTTCTCTGGCTAATTTTGTTGAATCAACTTTATCAGTTTTTGTTCTTCTTTCCTTGCTTTTAGTTGGTACATCAGCC